>NZ_JAOCLR010000015.1:0-127546 GCF_029845405.1 Pigmentiphaga sp. GD03639 | reverse complement strand
GACCCTCGCCATCTACGTCCTGATCCTGCTGGCCCTGGTGACCGCCAACCTGCCGTTCCTGACGGAACGCGTGTTCGGCGCGGTGGCCTTCCGCCGGGACGGCGCGCCCGCCCGCAAGCCGTTCTGGCTGAGGCTGGTCGAAGTGCTGGTGCTGTACCTGGTGGTCGGCGGCATCGGCCTGGGATTCGAGGCCAGCCTGGGCAACGTGTTTCCCCAGGGATGGCAGTTCTATGCCATCACCCTGACGCTGTATCTCGTGCTGGCCTATCCCGGCTTCGTGTACCGCTATCTTTTCAAACGGACCGCCCGATGAGCGACGATCGAGCACTGGAAGAACTGGCGCGCAGTTCGGAGCGGCTGCGCGAGGAGCCCCTCACCAGCGAGGCGGTGTTCCGCGGCAAGCTGCTGGACGTGCGCCGGGACACCGTCCGGCTGCCGGGAGGGGCCACGGCCACGCGCGAGTACATCATGCATCCGGGCGCCTCCATGATCGTGCCCATGCTGCCGGATGGGCAGGTGGTGCTGGTGCGGCAGTACCGCTATCCCATGCACCGGGCCTTCATCGAATTCCCCGCGGGCAAGATCGACCCCGGCGAGGCCCCGCTCGCGACCGCGCAGCGGGAGCTGCTGGAGGAAACGGGCTATCGGGCCAACAAGTGGACCGAGCTCACCACCATCCATAACGCCATCGCCTATGCCAACGAGCGCATCGTGCTGTTCCTGGCCGAGGGCCTGGAGCGGGGCGAGCAGCGCCTGGACGAGCACGAGTTCCTGGAAGTGTTCACGGCCCCGCTGGAGGACCTGATTGCCTGGATCCGCCAGGGGGAAGTCACCGACGTCAAGACGGTGATCGGCGCATTCTTCGTATCCTCTTCTACGCGCTAACGTCCGGATAGAGGCCGTGCGCCCGGCCGTACAGGCGGGCCAGGCCGAACAGGGCGTCGATGCTGGGCGTGGGTACGCCCACTTTCCGGCCAAGCTCGCGCACCACGGCCACGATGGCGTCCAGCTCCAGCGGACGCCCCGCCTCCGCATCCTGCAGCATGGAACTCTTGAAGGCGCCGAGCTTGCGCGTGACGGCGTGGCGGTCCTCGGCGCTCTGGTCGATGGCGCAGCCCAGTTCGAGGCCGATGCGGGCCGCCTCGTCCATGGCGTCGGAACAGAACCGGCGTACCAGCGGGTCGTCCAGGATGCGGTCGACCGTGGCGCCGGTGATGGCCGAGACCGGATTCATGGTCATGTTGCCCCACAGCTTGTACCAGATGTCCTGGCGGATGGCCCGCGAGGCGGTGGCGTCGAAGCCCGCCTGGGCAAGCAGCGCGACGATGCGCTCGACCCGTTCCGAGGACGAGCCGTCCGGTTCGCCGATGACCAGCCCGCCGCCCATGTGATGCTGGACGACGCCCGGCTCCGGCGTCGAGGTGCTGGCGTGGACCACGCACCCGATCACGCGCGCCAGGGGAATGCCGCGCGCGATCCGGCCATCGGGGTCGATGGTCGACAGGCGGGCCTGTTCCGGCGGCAGGAGGCCTTGCGCGAACCACCAGGGCACGCCGTTCATGGCCGGCAGCACGGCGGTGTCCGGGCCCAGCAGCGGCGCGAGGCAGTCCGCCACGGCGGCCAGGGCGGGGCCCTTGACCGCGACGACGACCAGGTCCTGCGGACCGAGGGCCTCGGTGCGGTCGCTGGCCGTGGCCGGGACCTGGACGAGTCCGCCTTCCTGCCGCAGCCGCCAGCCGTGCGATTGCAGCGCCTCGAGCGTGGCGCCGCGGGCCAGGGCGCTGACCGAGCAGGCGCCGGTGGCCGCCAGGCGGGCGCCGATGAAGCCGCCGATGGCGCCGGCGCCCACGATGCAGACCTTCATGCTCGTTCCCCGGGTCATTCCAGCGTGACGTTGGCCTTCTGGATCAGCCCCTGGTAGGTCTTGGACTTGGCCGCGACCTGGCGGTGGATTTCGTCGGGCGACCAACTGATGGTCTGGAAGGCGAAGGTATCCAGGCGCTTCTTGATCTCGGGGTCGGCCACGACCTTGGCGACGTCGGCGTTGATCTTGTCGCGGATGGTCGCCGGCAGGCCCTTGGGCGCCAGCAGCACGACGAAGGAATTGACGTCCAGGCTGGCGGGGCCACCGCTTTCGGCCACCGTGGGCACGTCGGGCATCTGCGGGATGCGCTTGGGGGCCGCGACGGCGATGTAGCGCAGCTTGCCGGCCTGGTAGGGGCCCTGGCTGGAGGCAATGGTGGCCATGCTCCAGTTCACTTCCTGGGTGCTGACGGCCGCGTACAGTTGCCCGACTTCCTTGTAGGGCACGTGCTGCATACTGACGTTCGCTTCGTTTTCCAGGGCGATGCCGCCCAGGTGGCCGGGGCTGCCTATGCCCCAGGATCCATAGGTGACCTGGCCGGGCTTGGCCTTGGCGGCCGCGACGAGGTCGGAGACCGATTTCCAGGGCGATTGGGCCGAGACGGAAACCAGGAAGGGCGTGATGAACAGCGTGGCGACCGGGTCGAAGACCTTGTCGGGATCGTACTGGCGGCTTTTGTACAGATGGGGCAGGGCGGCGAGCTGTTCGCTGTCGAGCTGCAGCAGCGAGTAGCCGTCGGGCGCCGAGCGCTTGAAGGAATCGATGGCGATGAAGCCCGCGCCGCCCGGCCGGTTCTCGACCACGACGCGCTGGCCCCAGGCCTTGCCCAGGCGGTCGGCCACCAGGCGCAGCACGGTGTCGGGGCCGCTGCCTACCGAGAAGGAGGTGACCAGGGTGACCGGTTTGGAGGGGTAGGCGTCGGCGGCGTGGGCCATGGGCTGGAGCGCGACGCCGGCGAGCGTTGCGGCGGCCGCACATTGTGCGAGGAAGGCGCGGCGCGCGCAGGGGGCGCGGAGGCGGTGGGGCATGGTGGGTCTCCTCATGGGTTTCTTGTTGCCCGCTAAGAATAGTGCCCGTCCCGCAGCGCGTCAAAACAGCGTGGGCACGGCACTTGCCGCGCGCCATCCTGGCTTGATAGGAGGTGCATCATGACGGTGAAGCTCGAAGCGGGGCAGGTGCTGCCCGACTATGTCCTGCCCGACCATACGAAGACGGCCCGCGCGCTGTCGGCGCTGCAGGGGGACGACCCCATGCTGCTGGTGCTGATCCGCGGGTTCTTCTGCCCCAAGGACCGCGAGCAGTTGAAGGCCTTGACCCGGTTCCATCCGCAACTGGTGGTGGGCAACTGCCGGTTGGTGGTGGTGACCACGGACGACTGGCACACGACCAACAATCTGCGCCAGCAACTGGGGGCGCACTATCCCTTTCTGTACGACGAGCAGAAGCGGGTGCGGGATGAGCTGGACATCCTGGAGTACACGGACACGCAGCATGAACCGATGATTCCGCACACCTTGCTGCTGGCGCCCGGACTGGAGATACGCAAGGTCTGGAACGGCTATTACTACTGGGGCCGCCCGTCGGTGGCCGAGCTGCATGGCGAGTTGCGGGCGCTGACGCGGGAGATACGGCCGGATTGGGACTTGCGGGACCCGCAGGTGCGGGAGCGGTGGAAGCGGGGCGAGAAGAAGGCTTTCTATCCCTACGGGGTGAAGTCCATGGAGCAGGTGCTTAGGGAGATGGCGGGGGCCGTGGACCAGTATGCGGGAGATGCCTCCAGGAAGGGGGCTTGAGGCGGGCGCATCCGGCTCCGGGCGGCTGCCCCCGCGCGGGCCGGACATGAGCCGCGCGGGGTGGGCATGATGAGCGGCTAGCGGGCCTGCGCCTTCTTCTTCGCGCGGTAGGCGTGCAGCAGCGGTTCGGTGTAGCCGTTGGGCTGGCTGCGGCCTTCGAAGACCAGGGCGGAGGCGGCCTGGAAGGCCAGGGAGGTTTCTTCGTTGCCGGACATGGGTTCGTACAGCGGATCGCCGGCGTTCTGCTGGTCGACCACCTTGGCCATGCGCTTGAGCACATCGCGGACCTGGGCTTCGTTGGTGATGCCGTGGCGCAGCCAGTTGGCGATGTGCTGGCTGGAGATGCGCAGGGTGGCGCGGTCTTCCATCAGGCCGACGTTGTGGATGTCGGGCACCTTGGAGCAGCCCACGCCCTGGTCGATCCAGCGGACCACGTAGCCCAGGATGCCTTGCGCGTTGTTCTCGAGTTCCTGCTGGATGTCGGCGGGCGACCAGGCGGCGGGGTCGCCGACGGGGACGGTCAGGAGGCCTTGCAGGAGTTCCTGGCTGACCGTTCCGAGCCGGGTCTTTTCCAGTTCCTGCTGGACGGCCTGCACGTCCACCTGGTGGTAGTGCATGGCGTGCAGGGTGGCGGCGGTGGGCGAAGGGACCCAGGCGGTGTTGGCGCCCGCCTTGGGATGGGCGATCTTCTGTTCCAGCATGGCGGCCATCAGGTCCGGCATGGCCCACATGCCCTTGCCGATCTGGGCGCGGCCGCGCAGGCCGGCGTCCAGGCCGATCAGCACATTGCTGCGCTCGTAGGCGGCGATCCAGGCCGAGGCCTTCATGTCGCCCTTGCGCAGCATGGGACCGGCTTCCATGGCGGTGTGGATTTCGTCGCCGGTGCGGTCCAGGAAGCCGGTGTTGATGAAGGCCACGCGGGGGCTGGCGGCCGCGATGCAGGCCTTGAGGTTGACGCTGGTGCGGCGTTCCTCGTCCATGATGCCCATCTTCATCGCGTGGCGCGGCAGGCCCAGCAGGTCCTCGACGCGGTCGAACAGTTCGCTGGCGAAGGCGACTTCGGCGGGGCCGTGCATCTTGGGCTTGACCACGTAGAACGAGCCCTTGCGCGAGTTGCGGCGGATCTTCAGGTCGGGCAGCGAGGCCAGCGTGGCCACGACGGCGTCCAGGATGCCTTCCGGGATCTCGTTGCCGTCCTTGTCGAGCACGGCGGGGTTGGTCATCAGGTGGCCGACGTGGCGCACGAACATCAGCGAGCGCCCGTGCAGGGTCAGCGTCGAGCCGTCGGCGGCGGTGTATTGGCGGTCGGGGTTCAGGCGGCGGGTGAAGGTCTTGCCGTTCTTGGTGACTTCCTCGGTCAGGTCGCCCCTGTTCAGGCCCAGCCAGTTGCGGTAGATCTTGACCTTGTCCTCGGTGTCGACCGCGGCGACGGAGTCTTCGCAGTCCATGATGGTGGTGATGGCCGCTTCCAGCACGACGTCCTTGACGCCGGCGGCGTCGGTGGCGCCGATCTGGCTGGTGCGGTCGACCTGGATCTCGAAGTGCAGGCCGTTGTTCTTGAGCAGGACGGCCGAGGGGGCCTGGGCCTGGCCCTGGTGGCCGATGAATTGTTCCGGCCGGCGCAGGCCGGTCTCGCCCTGCTTGAGCGCGACCACGAGCCTGCCGTCGCGCACCGAGTAGTCGGTGGCGTCTGCATGCGAGCCCTGGGCCAGCGGCGCGGCCTGGTCGAGGAAGGCACGGGCGCGGGCGATGACGGCCTGGCCGCGCGCCGGGTTGTAGCCGGAGCCGCGTTCGGCGCCGCCGGTCTCGGGCAGGGCGTCGGTGCCGTAGAGGGCATCGTACAGGCTGCCCCAGCGCGCGTTGGCCGCGTTCAGGGCATAGCGCTGGTTGGAGACCGGCACCACGAGTTGCGGGCCGGCCTGTTCGGCGATCTCGGTATCGACGTTGTCGGTGGTGACGCGTACCTGCTCGGGCTGGGGCTGCAGGTAGCCGATGCGTTCCAGGAAGGCGCGATAGGCAGCCTGGTCGGTGACGGGGCCGGGGTGGGCGCGGTGCCAGTTGTCGATCTCGGCCTGCAGGCGGTCGCGCTCGGCCAGCAGCGCGCGGTTCCGGGGCGCGAGATCGTGCACGATCTGCGAGAAGCCTTGCCAGAAGCGATCGCCGTCGAGGCCCGTGCCGGGCAGGGCTTCCTGTTCGATGAAGCGATCGAGTTCGTTCGCCACTTGCAGGCCGTGGCGATGGGTGCGTTCCGTCATGGAGATTCTCCTGGCTATGCCTGATGGTGCTGGCGGCCCCGCGGGCCGCGCCAATGGATGTATCGATGATAAACGTAGGAGCCGGGCGCAGGGCCCCGAATACCGTGTGCCGGAGTCACAATTGCTTTGCGTGGGAAGAGGGAATGCGGGGGAAGGGGACGCGCGGGACGAGACAGACGCCGGCCGAGCAGGCATAATTCGATGTAATTGAGATCGATTCTCCTTTGCATTTCCGTCCGAGGTATCCATCCATGTCGCTCCAAAGCGCCTCTCCGTCGTCGCTGGCCCTTCGCCTGAAAACCGAAACCGCTCCCTTGCACGAGAAACTCGACAAGCTCGTGATGTCGCTCAAGCCATTCGACAACCGGGAGAACTACGGCCGCTTCGTCGCCGCCCAGTATCTTTTCCAGCGCGACATCGAGCCGCTGTACGACGACAGCGCCTACGCGGCGCTGATCCCGGACCTGGCGACGCGGCCGCGGCTCGCGGCGGCCCAGGCCGATCTGCGGGACCTGGGCCAGGCCGTGCCCGAGGCCGCCGAGGCGCCGCAAGGCCAGGGCATGGCATTGCCCGAGGGCCTGGGCTGGCTGTACGTGTCCGAGGGCTCCAAGCTGGGCGCGGCCTTCCTGCTCAAGGAGGCGGGCCAGCGGCTGGGGCTGGACGAGAACTTCGGCGCCCGCAACCTCGCGGCGCCGTCCGACGGACGCGGGGCGGCGTGGAAGCGCTTCGTCCAGGCGCTGGACGGCAGCGGCCTGTCCGCGGGCGAGCAGGACCGGGTGGTGGCCGGGGCCAGCGCGGCCTTCGAGCGCTTCGCGGTGCTGCTGGCGCGCAGCTATGATCTGAAGGGCGAGCCGTCGCTCGCGTGAGGGAATGATGTCGATGTCCACAATGACGCAGCGCCGCCGGTCTTTGCTGGCGGCGCTGCCGGCCGGTCTCCTGCTGGGAGCCCTGGCTCCGGCGCGCGCCGCCCAGCCGCGGGCCCAGGGGCCGCGCGTGGTGTCGGTGGGAGCCGGCGTGACCGAGATCGTCTACGCGCTGGGTGGCCAACCCCAATTGTTGGCGGTCGATACCAGCAGCCTCTATCCGCCCCAGGCCCTGGCGCTGCCCAAGGTCGGCTACCAGCGCACGCTGTCGGCCGAGGGCGTGCTGTCACTGGGGCCGCAGGTGCTGCTGGCAGGGCAGGAAGCGGGGCCGCCTGCCGTGCTCAGGCAGATCGAGTCGGCGGGGGTCAGGGTGGTGCACGTCGACGGCGACTACACCTTCGAAGGCGTGCTGGGACGCATCGGTACCGTGGCGGCCGCGCTGGGCCGGCAGGCCGAGGGCAAGGCGCTGGCCGACAGGCTGGCGCTGCGCTGGCAGGCATTGCAGGCGCGCATCGCGGCCGCCCCGCTGCGCGGGCCGGGCGGCCGGCCGCTGCGCGTGGCGTGCCTGATGCGGCATGGCGCCAATACCATGGCGGCCGGCCGGGACACGGGCGCCGACGCGATGCTCAGGCTGGTGGGCGCGGTCAACGTGTTCGGCGGCGACTTCGCCAACTACAAGCCGCTGTCGGCCGAGTCGCTGGCCGGCGCGGCGCCCGATGCCATCGTCGGCACCTTCGACGGCACCCAGGAGCCGGATGCCCGGGCGCGGCTGCTGGCCACGCCGGGCCTGGCGATGACGCCCGCCGGCAGGAACCAGCGCGCGGTCCTGATCGATATCGTGCTGCTGCTGGGATTCGGTCCGCGCCTGCCGCAGGCGGTCGAGGACCTGTATGGCGCGCTGCGCGCATGAGGGCGGTGCGGCAATGACTGTTTCCCGCGTGGAGACCGCCGCGCCGCCGTCGGGCTGGGCCCGCGCGCGTGCGGGCCGCATGCCGGCCGCCTGGCTGTTCCCGGTCCTGGCCGCGCTGCTGGTGGCGCTGGTGGTGGTGGCCGCCGGCCGTGGCGCCTATCCCATCTCGGCGTCCAACGTGCTGGCCATCCTGCTGCACAAGGCGGGCCTGGCCCAGGGCGGGTTCGAGCCCCAGCAGATGGGCGTGCTGTGGACCATACGCCTGCCGCGCGTGATGCTGGGCGTGGCGGTGGGCGCGCTGTTGGGCATGGCGGGGGCGACGCTGCAAGGCCTGTTCCGCAATCCGCTGGCCGACCCGGGCCTGATCGGGGTATCCAGCGGCGCGGCGCTGGCGGTCGCGCTGGCCATCGTGTTCGGCAACCTGTGGTGGCCCGCGCTGGCCCAGGCGATGGGACTGGCGCTGTTGCCGGTCGCCGCCTTCGCCGGGGGCGTGCTGACCACCTTGCTGGTCTACCGGATCGGCCGCACGTCGCTGGGCGTATCCGTGGCCGCCATGCTGCTGGCGGGGATCGCCATGAACGCCATTGCCATGGCGCTCATTGGGCTGGCCAGCTACATGGCGACCGACGAGCAACTGCGCAACCTGACCTTCTGGAACCTGGGCAGCCTGGCGCCCGCCACCTGGCCCATCGTGGGCGTGGTGTCGCTGGTCGGCGCCGTGGCGCTGGCGGGCATGTGGCGGCTGCGCCTCGGACTCAACGCGATGGCGCTGGGCGAGGCCGAGGCCCGCCACCTGGGCGTGGCCGTGGAAAGCCTGAAGGCGCTGGCGGTGGTGTTCAGCGCGCTGGCGGTGGGCATGGCGGTGGCCTTCTGCGGCATCATCGGCTTCCTGGGCCTGGTCGCGCCCCACTGCATACGCCTGATGGCGGGCCCGGACGCGCGCGTCGTGCTGCCCGGCGCCGCGCTGCTGGGCGCCGCGTTGACGGTGGCCGCCGACCTGGTCGCCCGCCTGATCATCGCGCCGGCCGAACTGCCCATAGGCGTGCTGACCGCGCTGATCGGGGCGCCGTTCTTCCTGTTCCTGCTGCTGCGGGCCAAGGGCAGGATGTTCGAAGGATGACGAACATGCTGGAAGTGCGTTCATTGACGGTCGCGCGTCGCCAGGCCGGCCAGCCGCATCCGCGCGTGGTGCTCGACGGCATCGATTGCGCCGTGGGCGAAGGCGAGATCGTGATGCTGATCGGCCCGAACGGGGCAGGGAAGTCCACGCTGCTGTCGACCATGGCGGGCGACCTGGGGCCGGCAGCGGGCGAGGTGTTGTTCAAGGGACGGCCGCTGCGGCAGTGGGCGGCCGGCGAGCTGGCCCGGCAGCGGGCGGTGCTGCCCCAGCGGGCCGGGCTGAGCCTGCCGTTTACGGTCGACGAGGTCGTGCACCTGGGATGTCTGGCGCGCACCGAGCCGCGCAGGCGGCTCGAAGGCATCGTCCGCGCGGCGCTGGAGGCGGCCGGGGTGACGCACCTGGCCCAGCGGCCCATGCCGGCGCTGTCGGGCGGAGAGCAGGCGCGCGTGCACCTGGCCCGGGTCCTGGCGCAGATCTGGCCCGGCGAAACCGGCTCGGGCACCGGAAGGCTATTGCTGCTGGACGAGCCGTGCGCCAGCCTGGATCCGCATCACCAGCACTCGGTGTGCACGGCGATCCGCGATTTCGCGCATCGCACCGGCGCGGCGGTGATCGTGACCATGCACGACATGAACCTGGCGGCGCAGTATGCCGACCGCATCGTGGCGCTGTGGGAAGGGCGGGTGCTGGCCGACGGCGAGCCGCGCGCGGTGCTGACGCGCGACTTCGTGCGCCGGTGCTTCGCCGTCGACGCGGCGCACTGGCTGGCGGACGAGGACTTCCTGGTGGCGACCCGGCCGCTGCACGGCCCGGCCTGAGGCCGCCGCCATCACATCTCGTTGTAGACCGGCCCTTCGCCCCCCTGCGGCGTCACCCACACGATGTTCTGCGTGGGGTCCTTGATGTCGCAGGTCTTGCAGTGGACGCAGTTCTGGGCGTTGATCTGCAGGCGTTCGATGCCGGCGTCGTCCTTCACGAATTCGTAGACGCCGGCCGGGCAGTAGCGGCTTTCCGGGCCGGCATAGCGCGCGAGGTTGACGTCGACCGGAACCGAGGGGTCCTTGAGCGTCAGGTGGATGGGCTCGTTTTCCTCATGGTTGGTGTTCGAGATGAACACCGAACCCAGCCGGTCGAAGGTCAGCTTGCCATCGGGCTTGGGATATTCGATGCGCGGGCATTCCGCGGCGGGCTTCAGGTAGACGTGGTCGGGCTTGTCGCGATGCAGCGTCCAGGGAAAGTTGCCGCGCAGCAGCCACTGTTCGATGCCGGTCATCAGCGTGCCGACCGTGCGGCCCTTCTTGAACCACTGCTTGAAGTTGCGCGACTTGTTCAGTTCCTCGTGCAGCCAGGAGGCCTCGAAGGCGGCCGGATAGCTGGCCAGCTCGTCGTGGCTGCGGCCCGCCTCGATGGCCTCGAACGCGGCCTCGGCCGCCAGCATGCCGCTCTTGATGGCCGCGTGGCTGCCCTTGATGCGCGAGGCGTTCAGGAAACCGGCCTCGCAGCCGACCAGCGCGCCGCCCGGGAAGGCCAGGCGGGGCAGGGACAGCAGGCCGCCGGCGGTGATGGAGCGCGCGCCGTAGGCGATGCGCTTGCCGCCTTCCAGGAAGCCGCGGATGGCGGGATGGGTCTTGAAGCGCTGGAACTCCTCGAAGGGCGACAGCCACGGGTTGCTGTAGTCCAGGCCCACGATCAGGCCGATGGCGACCTTGTTGTCCTCGAGGTGGTACAGGAACGAGCCGCCGTAGGTATCGGCGTCCAGCGGCCAGCCGGCGGTATGGATGACCAGCCCGGGCTGGTGCCTGGCGGGGTCGATCTCCCAGAGTTCCTTGATGCCGATGCCGTAGCTTTGCGGGTCCTTGCCGGCATCGAGCTTGAGCTTCTCGTTCAGCTGGCGGCCCAGGTGGCCGCGCGAGCCTTCGGCGAAGACCGTGTAGCGGGCATGCAGCTCCATGCCCGGCTGGTACTGGTCGGTGGGCTGGCCGTCCCGACCCACGCCCATGTCGCCCGTGGCCACGCCCTTGACCGAGCCGTCCTCGTTGTAGAGGATCTCGGCGGCGGCAAAGCCGGGGAAGAGGTCCACGCCCAGGGCCTCGGCCTGCTCGCCCAGCCAGCGGGCCACCTTGCCCAGGCTGACCACGTAGTTGCCTTCGTTGTGGAAACAGGCAGGCAGCAGCCAGCCCGGCGTGGCGCGGGCGCCGGTCTCGGACAGGAACAGGAAGCGGTCTTCGCTGACCGGGGTGTTCAGCGGCGCGCCCTTGGCCTTCCAGTCGGGGATCAGCTCGGTCAGCGCGCGCGGGTCCATGACGGCCCCGGACAGGATGTGGGCGCCGATCTCGCTGCCTTTCTCCAGTATGCAGACTCCGATTTCGCGGCCTTTCTCGGCAGCAAGCTGCTTGAGGCGGATCGCGGTGGCCAGGCCGGCCGGCCCGCCCCCGACGATGACCACGTCGTATTCCATCGACTCGCGTTCGTTGCCTTGCATGTACAGGGTTCCTCCGGGTGGGGTGGGGGTGCGGAACCGGCGGTGTCGCCGCTAAGCTAAGATAGTTAGAAGTATCATCCCCGATTGTATTTCAAGCGATCACGGCCGTTGGCCACCACGTTAGCGAGGAAGACGATGAACAAGGTCTATGCCAGCGCCCGGGAAGCGCTAGCGGACATCGTGCGGGACGGGCAGACCCTGGCGGTCGGCGGTTTCGGCCTGTGCGGCATACCCGAAGCCCTGATCGCGGCGCTGCGCGACACCGGTGTCAAGAACCTGACCTGCATCAGCAACAACGCGGGCATCGATGGCGCCGGACTCGGCCTGCTGCTGGAAACGCGGCAGATCCGCAAGATGATTTCCTCGTACGTCGGCGAAAACAAGGAGTTCGAGCGCCAGTACCTGGCGGGCGAGCTGGAAGTGGAGTTCACGCCGCAGGGCACGCTGGCCGAGAAGCTGCGCGCCGGCGGCGCCGGCATCCCGGCCTTCTTCACCGCCACGGGCGTGGGCACCCAGGTGGCCGAAGGCAAGGAAATCCGCGAGTTCGACGGCAAGAAATACGTCATGGAACGCTCGCTGGTGCCCGACGTGGCGCTGGTCAAGGCCCTGGTGGCCGACAAGAGCGGCAACCTGATCTTCAACAAGACCGCCCGCAACTTCAACCCCAACGCCGCGATGGCCGGCAAGGTCACGGTGGCCGAGGTCGAGCGCATCGTCGAGAACGGCGAGCTGGATCCGGACCACATCCACCTGCCCGGTATCTATGTGCACCGCCTGGTCCTGAACGCGACCCCGGAAAAGCGCATAGAACAACGGACGGTAAGGTAGCCGGATCCACGGCGCTCTGGGTCGACGGATATCAAGGAGAGATGACATGGCATGGACTCGCGATGAGATGGCCGCGCGGGCGGCGCGTGAGTTGCAGGATGGTTTCTACGTGAACCTGGGCATCGGGCTGCCGACGCTGGTGGCCAATCACGTGCCCGAGGGGCTGGAGGTCTGGCTGCAGTCCGAGAACGGGCTGCTGGGCATCGGGCCGTTTCCCACCGAGGACGAGGTCGATCCCGACCTGATCAACGCCGGCAAGCAGACGGTGACCACATTGCCGGGTTCGTCCATCTTCTCGTCGTCGGACTCGTTCGGCATGATCCGCGGCGGCAAGATCAACCTGGCCATCCTGGGGGCGATGCAGGTGTCCGAGCAGGGCGACCTGGCCAACTGGATGATCCCGGGCAAGATGATCAAGGGCATGGGCGGCGCCATGGACCTCGTGGCCGGCGTCGGGCGGGTGGTGATCCTGATGGAGCACGTGGCCCGCAAGAAGGACGGCACGGTGGATCTGAAGATCCTGCCGGCGTGCACGCTGCCGCTGACCGGCGTGGGCGTGGTGGACCGCATCATCACCGACCTGGCGGTGCTGGACGTCACGCCGCAGGGGCTCAGGCTGGTCGAACTGGCGCCCGGCGTCACGGTGCAGGAAGTGGTCGAGAAGACCGCGGCCAAGCTGGATACCTCCGCCGTTGCCGCGTCGGTCTGAGTGGGGCGGGACGGCCCGGCGGGCCGTCCTGAGCGTGGTGTTGTCGGCCCTGGCCGCTTCCGCGCACGCCGAGGCTGGCGGGCCTTACATCCCGGCGGCGCTGGCCATTCCCGCCGTCGCCTCGCGGCCCGAGGCCTTCGTTCCGGACGGATTCACGCTCGAGCGCGAAGTGCAAGGGGACCTCGGCCTGGACGGGCAGGGCGTCGCGCAGGTCTACCGCAACGCCGAAGGGCGGCGGGCGCTGCTGATCGGGGCTAGAAGCCCCCAGGGTTTCCAGGCCACGGGCTGGGGCTTCGTCCTGCCGTGCGCCACCTGCGGCGTGGACCTGCCCGCCGACCGCAATCTGGAGCTGGCCATACGCCAGCAGCGCGTCGTCGTCACGGACCGCAGCGTCTCCAAGGCGGAAGAGATATCCACCTCGGCCGAACTGACCCTGTCCTACGACCGCGCCGCGCGCCGCTGGTGGCTGCAATCGCTGCGCCAACTGACCCTGTTCGCCCGCACCGGCCGCGCCGAAGAGTCGCGCGTGGACTACGAAACCGGCACCACCCGCGACGCCGTCGGCCGCTACGACGGCCAGGTCTTCTTCGCCGAAACCTCCCAGACCGGCACCCTCGAAGGCGACCGCCCCGCCCTGGATACGCTCGTGTTGTATTAGGGGTAGACCCAGGGCGCCGCGGATCCGGCTCCGCCGGTCCGCCAGCGCCGCCCCCTGGGGGGCGCGCGTAAGCGCGTAGGGGGGGCTCTATGTCTTTTTGTCGCCAAAGGTTACCCGTGTCCGGATCGCGGGCTTTCGCAACTCCCGCTATAATTCCAATTTCCCGCAAGCGCTCGGCAAAAACCGGGCGCCATTGGCAATGACCAAGTACGTATTCGTTACCGGTGGCGTGGTGTCTTCCCTGGGGAAAGGCATTGCCGCCGCGTCTCTGGCCGCTATCCTCGAATCGCGCGGCCTCAAAGTCACCCTCCTCAAGCTCGATCCCTACATCAACGTTGATCCCGGCACGATGAGCCCGTTCCAGCACGGCGAGGTCTTCGTCACGGAAGACGGCGCCGAGACCGACCTGGACCTGGGCCACTACGAGCGCTTCATCTCGGCGCGCATGCGCAAGGTGAACAACTTCACCACCGGCCAGATCTACGAATCGGTGCTGCGCAAGGAACGCCGGGGCGACTACCTGGGCAAGACCGTGCAGGTCATCCCCCACATCACCAACGAGATCCAGGATTTCATCGCGCGCGGCGCGTCGGCGGCCTGGGATGGCGAGACCGACGTCGCCATCGTCGAGATCGGCGGCACGGTGGGCGACATCGAGTCGCTGCCCTTCCTGGAAGCCGCCCGCCAGATGAGCCTGCGCCTGGGGCGCGGCGGCGCGGCCTTCGTGCACCTGACGCTGGTGCCCTTCATCGCCTCGGCCGGCGAACTCAAGACCAAGCCCACGCAGCATTCGGTGCAGAAGCTGCGCGAGATCGGCATCTACCCGCATGCGCTGCTGTGCCGTGCCGACCGCCCCATCCCGGACGACGAGCGCGCCAAGATCTCGATGTTCTCGAACGTGCCGCTGGACGCGGTCATCTCGGTCTGGGACGTCGACTCCATCTACAAGATCCCCGCCATGCTGCACAAGCAGGGGCTGGATGAGTTGGTCTGCGAAACGCTGGGGTTGCAGCCCGAGCCGGCCGACCTGTCCATGTGGGATCAACTGGTCCATGCCCGCGAGAACCCCGAGGGCGAGGTCCACATCGCGATGGTCGGCAAGTACGTCGACCTGACCGAGTCGTACAAGTCGTTGACCGAAGCGCTGGTGCACGCCGGCATCCATACCCGCTGCAAGGTGGTGGTCGACTACATCGACTCCGAGGAGATAGAGAGCGAAGGCGTGGGCAAGCTGAGCAAGTTCGATGCGATCCTGGTGCCCGGCGGCTTCGGCAAGCGCGGGACCGAGGGCAAGATCCAGGCGATCCGCTATGCCCGCGAGAACGGCGTGCCCTACCTGGGCATCTGCCTGGGCATGCAGCTTGCGGTCATCGAGTTCGCCCGCCACGTGGCCGGCCTGGTCGGCGCCAACAGCACGGAATTCGATCCGGACACCCTGCATCCCGTGGTCGCGCTGATCACCGAGTGGATGGACCGCGAGGGCCGCGTCGAGCGCCGTTCCAACACGTCCGACCTGGGCGGCACCATGCGCAAGGGTGCGCAGCGCTGCCCGGTCAAGGCCGGCACCATGGCGCACGACATCTACGGCGACGAGGTGAACGAGCGCCACCGCCACCGCTACGAGGTGAACAACGTGTACGTGCCCAAGCTGGAAGAGGCCGGCATGGTCATCAGCGCGCGCACGCCCACCGAGAGCCTGCCGGAAATGATGGAATTGCCCAATCATCCGTGGTTCATGGGCGTGCAGTTCCACCCCGAATTCACGTCCACGCCGCGCGACGGCCATCCGTTGTTCTCGGCCTACATCCGCGCGGCGCGCAAGCACAAGCTGCAGCGCGTGGCGGCGGAGCAGGGCTGAGCGCCTGGAGGTCACCATGAGCCAAGACCCGCACGCCTCGACCCGCAGCTACCCGATCTGCGGCTTCGAGATCGGCCTCGCCAGGCCGTTCTTCCTGATCGCCGGACCCTGCGTGATCGAATCGCAGCAAATGGCGATCGACACGGCCGGCGTCCTGAAGGAGCTGACCGGCAAGCTCGGCATCCCCTTCATCTACAAGAGTTCGTTCGACAAGGCCAACCGCAGCTCGAGCAAGTCGTTCCGCGGCATGGGCATGGATTTCGGGCTGAAGGTGCTGTCCGAGGTGAAGGCCCAGGTGGGCGTGCCGGTGCTGACCGACGTGCATGAAACCGAACAGGCCCGTCCCGTGGCCGACGTGGTGGACATGCTGCAGACGCCGGCTTTCCTGTGCCGGCAGACCGATTTCATCCGCGCCTGCGCCGCCACGCTCAAGCCCGTCAACATCAAGAAGGGCCAGTTCCTGGCGCCGCACGACATGGTCAATGTCGTGGCCAAGGCCCGCGAAGCCGCCATCGAGGCCGGCGGCGACGGCGGCAACATCCTGGTCTGCGAACGCGGTGCATCGTTTGGCTACAACAATCTCGTGTCGGACATGCGCTCGCTCGCTATCATGCGCGAGACGGATTGCCCCGTCGTGTTCGACGCCACGCATTCGGTGCAACTGCCCGGCGGGCAGGGCACGACGTCCGGCGGGCAGCGCGAATTCGTGCCGGTGCTGGCGCGGGCGGCGGTGGCCGTGGGCGTGTCGGGCCTGTTCATGGAAACGCACCCGGATCCGGCGCATGCCAAGTCCGACGGGCCCAACGCCGTGCCGCTGGCGCGCATGGGCGACCTGCTGGCATCGCTGATAGAACTCGACCGCGTGACCAAGCGTCACGGGTTCCTCGAAAACGATTTCCAATAACTTTTCTAGAGACTGGACTCCTATGAGCGCAATCGTAGACATCATCGGGCGCGAGATCATCGACTCCCGCGGCAATCCCACCGTGGAGTGCGACGTGCTGCTGGAATCGGGCGCGATGGGCCGCGCCGCCGTGCCGTCGGGCGCGTCCACCGGCGCGCGCGAAGCCATCGAGCTGCGCGACGGCGACAAGTCGCGCTACCTGGGCAAGGGCGTGCTCAAGGCCGTCGAGAACGTCAACACCGAGATCGCCGAAGCGCTGATGGGCCTGGATGCGCAGGAGCAGGCGTTCCTGGACCGCACGCTGATCGAACTGGACGGCACCGAGAACAAGGAGCGCCTGGGCGCCAACGCCATGCTGGCCGTCAGCATGGCCGTGGCCAAGGCCGCCGCCGAGGAATGCAGCCTGCCCCTGTACCGCTACTTCGGCGGCAGCGGCGCGATGAGCATGCCCGTCCCGATGATGAACGTCATCAACGGGGGCGCGCACGCCAACAACAACCTCGACATGCAGGAATTCATGATCCTGCCGGTGGGCGCCAGCAGCTTCCGCGAATCGCTGCGCATGGGCGCCGAGGTGTTCCACGCGCTGAAGAAACTCATCCATGACAAGGGCATGTCCACCGCGGTGGGCGACGAGGGCGGCTTCGCTCCCAACGTCGAGAACCACGAGGCGGCCATCCAGCTCGTGCTGCAGGCCATCGAGAAGGCCGGCTACGAGCCCGGCAGCCAGATCGCCCTGGGCCTGGACTGCGCCAGCTCGGAATTCTTCCGCGACGGCAAGTACCACCTGGAAGGCGAGGGCGTGACCCTGAGCGCCCAGGAACTGACCCACATGCTGGCCACCTGGTGCGACAAGTACCCCATCGTCTCGATCGAGGACGGCATGGCCGAGAACGACTGGGACGGCTGGAAGTACCTGACCGAGCAACTGGGCAAGAAGGTGCAACTGGTGGGCGACGACCTGTTCGTCACCAACACCAGCATCCTCAAGCGCGGCATCGAGCAGCGCATCGCCAACTCGATCCTGATCAAGATCAACCAGATCGGCACGTTGACGGAGACTTTCGCGGCGATCGAGATGGCCAAGCGTGCCGGCTACACGGCCGTGGTGTCGCATCGCTCGGGCGAGACCGAGGATACGACCATCGCCGACATCGCCGTCGCCACCAACGCGCTGCAGATCAAGACCGGCTCGATGTCGCGCTCGGACCGCATGGCCAAGTACAACCAGCTGCTGCGGATCGAGGAAGACCTGGGCGACGTCGCCCACTACCCCGGCCGCGAGGCTTTCTACAACCTGCGCTGATGCGCGCGGCCGCGCCGCCTTGTGCGGCGCGGTCCACGGAAGAGCCTCCATGCGCCTGCTCACGCTGATAATCGCCCTGTTGCTGGTGCTGATCCAGTATCCGCTCTGGCTGGGCAAGGGCGGTTGGTTGCGCACCTGGGAACTCGAGCGCCAGCTCGACGCCCAGCGCCATACCAATGACGAGCTGCGCACGCGCAACGTCGCGCTCGACGCCGAAGTGCGCGACCTGAAGAGCGGGACCGACGCCATCGAGGAGCGGGCCCGCTACGAGCTCGGCATGCTGCGCCAGAACGAGGCCTTCGTGCAGATCGTCGACACCCCGCCGGCCGGCACCGTGCCGGCCAGCGCCGCCCAGCCGGCCGCCCGGCCGGCGGCTTCCACACCCGACCGGCGCTGACGCCAGGGACCATTCACAGGGCCCATTCCCGGCCTGTGCGAGCGGCCTTTAGCGGGAACAGACCCTACGGCGCCAGGATGTCCCGGTTCCTGCCGTGCTCGCGTGCCGCCGACTGCATGGGCATGGCGATCTCGCGGCGTATCACCAGCAGCCCCGCGGCGCGGGCCCGCCTGACGTAATCATCGGTTTCCGAAGCGTTCGCCAGCGACCGCAGCAGCGCGCGCATGCCCGGCAGGTAGGGGGCGTGCAGGTAGGTCAGCCGGAGCACGAGCGTATTCGCGTCGAACAGCGTCTGGCCCGAGCGTGGGCCGATGCCGCCGCGGTAGCGCGAAAAGTAGACGGTGTCGTGGTGCAGGCGCTGATAGTCGTAGTCGAGTTCGCGCGGTCCCGCCGCGCGTCCGGTCGGGAAGTCCTGGAAGCTGGCGGCAGTCGGGCTGAGTTGTTCGATCCGCGCCATCGGCAGGCCATGATGGCGGGCCCAGCCCGCCATGCGTGCCCTTGCCGCGGCCGACTGGTCGCCCGGACTGGCCAGGGCGGGGGTGCCCAAGGCGGGGGACAGGGCGCGTTCGAAAGCCTGGGCCATGGCGGCCGGATCGGCATGCGCCGCCGTTCCGGCCCGGGCGGCCTCGAACATGGCATAGCCGACGGCCTGGCGTGTCAGCAGCCAGCGGCCCGTTTCGAAGGCCCCCAGGCCCGTCAATAGCAGGGGGATGGCGACGACCGTGAATTCGGCCATGGCGGCGCCGCGCTGGGAAAGCAGGGAAGGCATGGGCGGAGGGTCATTGCGGGCCCTCCAGCGTGCCTGCGCGCGGCCGGCACGTCGATTGTGGGAACCACGGCGGACCGCCGCCGCCTGGTTCCGGCTCTAGTGCCGGGCCTCGCTCTGGTGCCGCACCTTGGCCGACGCGTTGGCGAACAGTTCCGCGCAGTCGACCGGATCGAACTCGAAGCTCTTCACGCAGTAGTCGCAGTTGATCTGGACGCGGCCCTGCTCGGCCAGGATGTCGTCGATTTCCTCCTTGCCCAGGCGCAGCAGCACGTCGGCCACTTTTTCGCGCGAGCAGGTGCAGCGGTACGACACGCCCGCCGGCTCGAAGGTGCGCAGGGTCTCCTGCCAGTACAGGCGCCGGATCAGCGCGTCGGGCGTCAGCGTCAGCAATTCCTCGGACTTGATCGTCTCGGCCAGGATCTGCGCGCGTTCCCAGGTGTCTTCCGCGACCGAGGCCGGCGCGGGGTCGGTCGTCGTCTTGCCGCCCTGGCGGGGCAACTGTTGCAGCAGCACGCCGGCGGCGCAGCCGGTGTCGGCGGCGAGCCAGATGCGCGTCTGCAACTGCTCGGAGGCCAGCATGTAGTGTTCCAGCGCCTGGGCCACCGATTCGCCCTGCAGGGCGACGATGCCCTGGTAGGGTTGTTGGCCGGGCAGGCGGTCCTGCGGATCCAGCACCACCGAGAAGCGGCCGCCGCCGTGGGGGTTCAGCAGGCTCTGGAACGTGCCGTCGTCAGGTACCGCGTGGCCTTCGCGCAGCTTGACGGTCGCCCGCATGCCCAGGTCGGCGTGGCATTCCACGACGACCAGGCCGATGGGGCCGTCGCCCTGCAATTGCAGCACCACGGTGCCGTTGAACTTGATGTTGGCGGCCAGCAGCGCGCTGGCCGCGACGAGTTCGCCGAGCAGCTTCTGGATGGCGGGCGGATAGTCGTGCCGTGCCTGGATTTCCCTCCAGGTATCGCGTATGGACACGACTTCGGCCCGGACCGTCTGGTCCTCGAACAGGTATTTCTTGAGTTGGTCGGACAAGACGGCTTCCTCGGAAAAAAATGGGGCAGCAGCGGGCGCCTGGACCGGCCATTCTACAATGCACCCCATGACTGCTGAATTGGAACTGCGGCAGGCCGCCTGCGCGCTGCTGGTCCTGGATGATCCCGCCGGGAAGGCCGCCGGTACCCGCGAATTGGCAGCCACGCCTGTATATGTGGACGCCGGCCGCGTCTTGCAAGAGCCCGTGGGAGTGCCCGGCCGGCCGGCGCGGCCGCCGCTGGTGTCGCCGCGCGACGTGCCGGGACGGGGAGTGGCCTCGGTCGAGGCGCGGGCGGCGCTGCTGCACGCACTGGCCCACATCGAGTTCAACGCGATCAACCTCGCGCTGGATGCGGTCTGGCGTTTCGCCGGCATGCCGGACGAGTACTACCTGGACTGGCTCAAGGTCGCCGGCGAGGAAGCCCTGCATTTCTCGCTGCTGGCCGACCACCTGCGCATCCTGGGCCACGCCTACGGCGATTTTCCGGCCCACGACGGGCTATGGCAGATGGCCGAGCGGACCCGGCTCGATCCGCTGGCCCGGATGGCGCTGGTGCCGCGCACGCTGGAAGCCCGGGGCCTGGACGTGAGCCCGGCGATACGGGCCAAGCTGGCGGGGGCCGGGGACGAGGCGGCGGCCGGCATCCTGGACATCATCCTGCGCGACGAGATCGGCCACGTGGCCATCGGCAATCGCTGGTACCGGTATCTGTGCGAGCGCGAGGGCGTCGATCCCGTGGACCATTACGCGGTGCTGGCCCGGCGCCATGACGCGCCGGGGCAGTTCGGGCCGTTCAATCTTCCCGCCCGCCGGGCGGCCGGCTTCACGGAAGCGGAGCTGCGCTCGCTGGAGCAGTCGGCCATTTCCGGCCGCGATCGTCCTCGATCTGCCTGAGCGCCTGGCGCCGGATCTTGCCGGACGGCGTCAGCGGCAGGGCTTCGACGAATTCGATGTCCTTGGGCGCGCCGTCCGTGCCCAACTGGCCGCAGGCATGCGCCAGCAGGGCCTCCCGCAGGGCTGCCTCGCGGGCGGCCTTGTCCTGTTCCGGCACAGCCTGGGCGACGACATAGGCCTTGATGCCGCTGCCATCCGGCGTCGGCACGACCACCGCCTCGGCCACGTCGGGGTGCCGGGTCAGACAGTCCTCGATCGGTCCCGGCGCGACCAGGCGGTTGCCCAGCTGGAACATCTCGTCCAGGCGTCCCACGTACCACAGGTAGCCGTCGGCATCCTGCCGGGCAAGGTCGCCCGTGCGGTGCCAGGTGCCGCTGACCGGGCGCCCGGTTTCCTCGCCCCGCCAGTAGCCGGCGAAGAAGGAAGGATCGGGATGGCCGTGGATGTCGTAGCGATTGACGGCGATCTCGCCGTGTTCTCCGGTGGCGACCGGCCGGCCCAGCGCGTCGACGATGGCGATCTGGTGGCCGGGGTAGGGCTTGCCCAGGCTGCCCGCCCGGGCGGGCCATTTCTGGCTGCTTTGGCCGATGATCGTGCCGATCTCGACCTGGCTGAAGGTTTCGTTGGGTTCGATCCCCAGCGCGGCCCTGCATTGTTCGAACAGCGCCGCGCCGAGCGAGGTATCGGTGGCCGTGATGGCGCGCAGGGCCAGCCGATGACGTTCCGCGGGGCGCGGCACGGCCTTGAGCAGCCGCCGCAGGTCGCGGGTGGTAAGGGCGACGTTGGTGACGCGGTAGCGTTCCAGCAGGGCGAACGTGGCTTCGGGATCCGGCGGCCGGCGCATACCCACCATCGGCTGGCCGAAATACAGGCCCGGCAGGACCGCGCCGAACAGGCCGTGGGGGCTGCCCCATTCGGATGCCGTCCACAGGACGTCGGCAGGCTGGGGAAACCAGTTCTGGGCGGCCACGAAGCCGGGCAGGTTGCCTATCAGGGTGGCATGGGGCAGGACCACGCCCTTGGGCACGCTGCCCGCGCCCGCCGTATAAAGCAGCAGCGCGGGGTCCGAGGCCGAGGTGGGATGCATGTCGAAGGCGCTTTCCTGGCGAGCGAGCAGCGTGCGCCAGGAAAGGACCCGCTCGTCGTCCAGGTCGATGCCGACCGTCTGGCGCAGCAGGGGGCAATGCTCGGTGGCCGGCAGCAGTGCCGCGGCCGCGGCGCCGTCGACGATGGCGATCCGGGCTTCGCTGTCGCGCAGCCGCTGTTCGTAGGTCTGGGCGTTCAGCGCGACCGACAGCGGAACGGTGATGGCGCCCATCTGGTAGACGGCGATATGGGCGACGATGGCTTCGGGGCGCTGGGGCAGGGCGATGGCCACGCGGTCGCCGCGTTGCACGCCCATGCGGCGCAGGCCATTGGAGAAACGGTTGGCGTATTCGTGCAGGCGGCCGTAGGTCCAGACTTCGCGCCGTCCTTCGGCATCTTCCGCGTAGATCGCGATGCGGCGGGCATCGGCGCTGGTGACGGTCCAGCGGCGGCAGCAGACATCGGCGATGTTCAGGCGTTGCGGGACCCACCAACGGAACGTGGTGTAGAGTGCCTGGTACTGGTCTTCCATAACCCTCCGCTGGATTCAGGATCTGGTCCGGCCAGGTCGGCGGACGGGGTTTGCTGCGTTATATGGCAATCATTACTGACCTGACCGATAACCGCAATGGCTTTGGTGCTGCCGGCGCAGGAGCAGGGCACCACTCCGGCCCGCGTTTTTCGCGGGTTTTCCCTCAATTTCCCCTAATTGTCGATAAATGATCATGTACGAGCCGCTAGTCGCCCCGCGATCGGAGTATCTGGAAGTTCGGGGTTTGCGTCACCATTTTCGTCATTGGGGCGACAATGGCGCCCCGTTGCTGCTGGCCCTTCACGGCTGGATGGACTCGTCGGCTTCGTTCCAGTTCGTGGCCGACCGGCTGGCTCGCCGGTTCCATATCGTGGCGCCAGACTGGCGCGGCTTCGGCAGGACGCAATGGGGTGGGGGAGATTCCTACGAGGTGGGCGAATACCTGGGCGATCTCGACGCTTTTTGCCGTCATCTTTCGCCTTCCGGCCCGCTTTTGCTGCTGGGACACAGCATGGGCGGCAACATGGCGATGCTGTATGCCGGCGTGCGCCCCGACCGGGTGGCGGCAGTGGTCAACCTGGAAGGGCTGGGCCTGGCGGCGCAGCCGGCCGAGGCGGCGCCGGGCAGGCTGCGCCAGTGGTTGGACCAGATCGCGGCCGGCGCGCGGCTGGCGGACTACGACAGTCCGCAAACCTACGCCCAGCGCCTGATGCGGGACAATCCCGGGCTGGACGCCGGTAAAGCGCTGTTCCTGGCCCGCGAGAACGGCTGCCCCGACGGGGAACGGTGGCGGCTGCGCGCCGATCCCGCCCACAAGATCGTCAATCGCGTTCTTTATCGGCTGGAGGAGGTGCTGGCCTGCTGGCGCGGGATCGCGGCGCCGGTGCTGTGGGTCGAGGCGGCAGACAGCGCCGTCCGCGCCAGGGCTTGGGCCGAACCGGGCTACGAGGACAGGCTGGCCTGCGTTGCTTCGCTGCAACGGGCGCTGGTGGAGGATGCCGGCCACATGCTGCATCAGGAGCGTCCGGACGAGGTGGCGCAACTCGTAGCAGATTTCCTGGCGCGGGCGGCGACGGTGCCGGATGGCCGTCCTACAATGTGAACATGGAACCTGCCCTGAACGTCGATCTGCACTGCCACTCCCAGGTGTCGGACGGCATGCTGCCGCCGGCCGGCCTGGCGGCGCGTGCACGCCGCAACGGCGTCGACGTGCTGGCGCTGACAGACCACGACGAGGTCGGCGGACTGCACGAGGCCGCGGCGGCCTCGCGGGAACTGGGGATGCGCTTCGTCCCGGGGGTGGAAATCTCGGTCACCTGGGCCGGCGAAACGGTCCACATCGTGGGCCTGGGCGTCGATCCCGATGACGCGGTCCTGGTCGAGGGGCTGCGCGACACCCGTTCCGGCCGCGAGCGCCGCGCCCGCGAAATGGCGGCGCAACTGGCAGCGGTCGGCATCCCGGGCGCCTTCGAGGGGGCGCTGGTCCATGTCGGCAACCCGCAACTCATCAGCCGCACCCATTTCGCGCGTTTCCTGGTCGAGCGCGGCGTGTGCAAGGACGTGGGCGAGGTCTTCCAGAACTACCTGGTGGAAGGCAAGCCCGGCTACGTGCCCATGCGCTGGGCCACGCTGCCCGATGCCGTGGGGTGGATACGAGGCGCCGGCGGCGTGGCTGCCATCGCCCACCCGGGCCGCTATCCCTACACGCCGCTGCAGTTCCATGCGCTGTACGACGAATTCCTGCAACTGGGCGGAGTCGGCATCGAGGTCGTCACCGGCAGCCATACGCCCGACCAATACCGCGAGTACGCCGAGGTCGCCGTGCGCTACGGCTTCCTGGCTTCGCGCGGCTCGGATTTCCACGGTCCCGAGGAAAGCCGGGTAGACCTGGGCTGCCTGCCGCCCCTGCCCGCGCACCTGACGCCCATCTGGCACGACTGGTTTTGAGCTCCATGAACAAGGCTTTTGTCAAAGAATCCGAGGGCCAGGAGGACGACGACCTGCCCGAGCACCTGGCCCTGCCGGCCGGGGTACGCAATTACATGACGCCCGACGGCTACGCGCGCCTGCGCGGGGAACTGGTCCACCTGATGAACGTGGAGCGGCCGTCCGTGGTCCAGATCGTGTCGTGGGCCGCGTCCAATGGCGACCGATCCGAGAATGGGGACTATCTGTACGGCAAGAAGCGCCTGCGCGAGATCGATCGCCGCATGCGCTTCCTGACCCGCCGCCTGGACATCGCCGAAGTGGTGGACACCTCCGCGCAGCCCAATCGTGACCAGGTGTTCTTCGGCGCCACGGTCACCTACATGGACCGCGCCGGCGAGGAGCACACCGTGACCATCGTGGGCGTGGACGAGGCCGAACCGCTGCAAGGGCGGATCAGCTGGATCTCGCCCGTGGCGCGCGCCCTGATCAAGGCGCGCGAGGGCGACACGGTCGTGCTGCGCACGCCGTCGGGTGTGGATGAACTGGAAATCCTGGAAGTGCGCTATCCCGATCCGGCGCCGCAGTAGCGGGCCGGTCAGCCCTTGACGCGGATGATGCGCTGGACCTGCGGCACGCGCCGCAGGTGGCGGATGACCTGGGCCAGGTGCTGCCGGCTTTCCACCTGGATGGTGAAGTGCACCGCCACGGTGGACGACGCCTCGTCCTGCATGGAGACGTGGGTGATGTTGGCGTCCGAGGCCGAGATCTCGGCCGCCACGCGGCCCAGCACTCCGCGCTCCTGGCGCAGCACGACATCGATGCGGACGTTGAAGTGGCGCGAGGTCTGGTCGTCCCAGGCGACGTCCAGCCACCGTTCCGGTTCGCGGGCGCGCTGGCGCCGGGCATTGGGGCAGTCTTCGGTGTGGACCACCAGGCCGTGGCCCAGGCGCACGTAGGCGACGATGGCATCCCCGGGGATGGGCGTGCAGCAGGGCGCCAGCTGCACGGCCAGGCCTTCGTTGCCCTGGATGCGTATGGGCGAGGCGGTGCCCTGTTCCGTGTAGCGTTCCACCTGCTCGGCGGTGGTCGAGATGGGATCGCCCTCGGGCATGAAGCGGCGCGCAACCACCGCAGCGAGCCGTTTGCCCAGCCCGATGTCGGCCAGGATCTCGTCGCGCGAGCGCGCGCCGCTGCCGCGCGCCAGCTTGTCCCAGATCGGGTCGGTGCTGTCCGGCATCGGCATGTTCATGGATTTCAGCGCCTGGCCCAGCAGACGTTCGCCGAAGCTGACGGATTCCTCGTACTTGACCGTGCGCAGGTAGTGGCGGATTTCCGAGCGCGCCTTGCCGGTGCGCACGAAGTTCAGCCACTGGGCGTTGGGGCGGGAATGCTCGGCGGTGACGATCTCGACCGCATCGCCGCTCTTGAGCTCGGTGCGCAGCGGCACGAACTCGCCGTTGACCTTGGCGGCCACCGTCTGGTTGCCCACGTCGGTGTGGATGCTGTAGGCGAAATCGATGGGCGTGGCGCCGCGCGGCAGCGAAATGATCTTGCCGCGGGGCGTGAAGACGTAGACCGCATCGGGGAAGAGGTCCACCTTGACGTGTTCGAGGAACTCGCTGCTGTCCCCGGTCTGGCGCTGGATGTCCAGCAGCGATTGCAGCCACTGGTGAGTGCGCTTTTGCAGGTCGTTCAGGTCGACGTCGGAGGTCTTGTACAGCCAGTGCGCCGCCACGCCGCTCTCGGCCACCTGGTTCATGTCGCGCGTGCGGATCTGGAACTCGACCGGCGTCCCGTAGGGGCCCACCAGCGTCGTGTGCAGCGACTGGTAGCCGTTGACCTTGGGAATGGCGATGTAGTCCTTGAACTTGCCCGGCACCGGCCGGAACAGCTGGTGCAGCGTGCCCAGCGCCAGATAGCACTCGGGCTGCGAATTGACCACGATGCGAAAGCCGTAGATGTCCAGCACTTCCGAGAACGATTTCTTCTGCTCCAGCATCTTGGTGTAGATGCCGTACAGGTTCTTCTCGCGGCCGTTGACCTCGGCCTCGATACCGGCGGCGGGCAGCGCCGCGCGCACGGCTTCCTGGATCTTGCCCACCAGTTCGCGGCGGTTGCCGCGCGCGGCCAGCACCGCCTTGCGCAGCACCATGTAGCGGTGGTGATACATCGCCTCGAAGCAGAGTTCCTGCAGTTCGCGGTAGATGATGTTCAGCCCCAGGCGGTGGGCGATGGGCGAATAGATCTCCAGCGTTTCGCGCGCCACGCGGCGGCGTTTCTCGTGGCTGACGGCGCCCAGCGTGCGCATGTTGTGCAGCCGGTCGGCCAGCTTGATCAGGATGACGCGTACGTCGCGCGCCATGGCCAGCAGCATCTTGCGGAAGCTCTCGGCCTGCTGCTCGGCCTTGCTGGCGAACTCCAGCCGGTCCAGCTTGGACAGTCCGTCGACCAGGTCGGCGACCTCGGTGCCGAAGCGTTCGATCAGTTCCTGCTTGGTGACCCCCTGGTCTTCCATGACGTCGTGGAGCAGGGCGGCCATCAGCGCCGCCGCATCCAGCTTCCAGGCGGCGCAGATTTCGGTGACGGCGATGGGGTGCGAGATGTAGGGCTCGCCACTGGCGCGGAACTGGCCCAGGTGCGCTTCGTCGGAGAAACGGTAGGCTTCGCGCACCCGGCGGACGTCTTCCGGGCTCAGGTACTGCGAAATGGTTTCGGCCAGCGGGGCGAACGACACGCCGGCGGGGGCCGGCGCCGGACCGGCTGAGGCAAGCGCCTGTGCGCCGGCGGCGGCAGCAACTGCTGTCGGTGTCCCGGAATTGCTTCCGGGACGCGAGGAAGAGACTGGAAATCCCATGGTCGCCTCAGGAGGAGCGTCCCCGGGTGGACCGGGCCGCTCCGGGCATCGCCGGCATACGTGCCGGCGGCAAGACCATCATGGTCTTGTCAATCAGGTGGGGACCTTTTTCAGCATTTCCACTCCGGTCACCCCGGAAGCGACCTCTCGCAGCGCGGTCACGGTCGGCTTGTCCTTGCTATCGAGCTTGGGGGCGTGGCCCTGGGCCAATTGCCGGGCGCGATAGGTCGCCACGAGGGTCAGTTTGAACCGGTTCGGAATTTGCTTCAAGCAGTCTTCTACGGTGATACGTGCCATGAGGGTCCCTGAAAGCTGTGCGTACTGGACGCGAATCAAAGCGGTGCGGAAGTTTGCGGAATGCCCAGTTGCGAAAACAGGCTGGCATGCCGGGCTGCCTGAGAACGAAAACGCAGCCTGGCGGCGGTAACGATCGTCGTCATGTCGGCCAAGGCTGCGCTAAAGTCTTGATTAATAATAACATATTCGAATTCGGGGGCATGCGCGAACTCGCCCCCCGCCGCCAGCAGCCGCCGCGCGATCACGTGGGGCTCGTCCTGGCCGCGTTCGTGCAGCCGCGTTTCCAGGGCTTCGATGGACGGTGGAAGAATGAAGATGCCTATGGCTTCGGGGAACTTGGCGCGCACCTGGCGGGCTCCCTGCCAGTCGATTTCCAGCAGGACGTCGTTGCCCGCCTCGGTCTGGCGCTCGATCCAGCTGCGCGGCGTGCCGTAGAAATTCCCGTGTACCTCGGCCCATTCGAGCAGGTCGTCGTCGCGCTGCATCTTCTCGAAGGCGGGCACGTTGACGAAGTGGTATTCCTTGCCGTCGGTCTCGCCCGGCCGGGGCGGGCGGGTAGTGCAGGAAATGGACAAGCGGATTTCGGGTCTGGCCTTGAGCAGGGCGTTGACCAGGCTGGACTTGCCGGCGCCGCTGGGCGCGACGACCATGAAGACGTTACCGGCGCGTGGAGGCATGAATCAGTGCGGCAAACAAAAAAATATTATATCCCCCCCCGCCCTTGGGGGACGCAAGAATACGGCGCTCCGCACCGAGACAGCCCCACAGAGACCCAGGATGCGGTGGATCCGGCTCCGCCGGTCCACCCGCATCGCCCCCTGGGGGGCGCCCGTAAGGGCGTAGGGGGGTTATCTACCCGTACTCATTTTTTGGTTGTTGGTCTGCAGCGCCTTGATGATGGCGTCCACGCCGCCCTGCGAGCCGATGGAGGCGAACTGGTCGCGATAGTTCTGGATGAACCAGACGCCCATGACGTTCAGGTCGTAGATCTTCCAGCCCTGGGCGCTTTTCTCCAGCCGGTAGTCGACCGGGATGGGGTCGCGCTGTCCGTCGGTGACCGTGGTGCGCACGACGACGTCGGTGGCGTTGGGCTCGGCGCGGAAGGGGCGCATGTCGACGCGGGCCTGCGGGGTGATGGCGGAGACCGAGCCGCCGTAGGTGCGCACCAGCATGTTGCGGAATTCCTTCACGAGCGAGCTGCGCTGCTCGGGCGTGGCCTGGCGCCAATAGCGGCCCACCGCCAGCCGGGTGGTCTTCTCGAAGTCCACGTAGGGCAGGATCAGTTCGTCGATCGCCTGGTTGATCTTCTCGGGCGAGCCGGATTTCAGCTCCTGGTCCTTGCGGATGCGCTCGAGCACGTTGTTGGCCGCCTTCTGGATGATCACGTTGGGCGGGTCCTGCGGGTCGGGCGCCTGCGCGCGGGCCTGGCCGGCGGCGAAGAAGGCGAGGGCCAGCGCGGCGGCCCAGCAGGCGAGCCAGGCCAGGCGGTGGCGGATCGGGGCGAGGGCTTGGGGGGCGGGGCGCGAGTCGAGCATGGAATCTCCCTGGACGGACGGCGGCCGGAGGCCGTCGGTATGTATTGGAGGGTATATCACGTCCGGTGTTCCGGACGACTGAAACAGAATGCTGCGAAGGCCGGGGGCGGCGGATGGCGCCGTGTCGCTGTGCTATGTTTTCCGATCCTTTCCTTCCTTTCCCCGCGGACCGCGCCATGACCTCGACCTCCACTCCCGCCATACGGCTCGTCAAGCGCTACGATGTGCGCGATTTCTTCCGCAAACCGGAACGTTCCAGCTATCGCATCTCGCCCGACGGCCGGCACCTGGCCTTCCTGGCGCCTGCCCAGGGCCGCCAGAACGTCCACGTGCAGGCGCTGGACGAGCAGGGCGTCCCCACTGGCCCGGCGCGGGCGCTGACCGGGGAAGCCGAGCGGGACGTGGGCGGGTTCTTCTGGAAGGGGCCGGCCCATATCCTGTACGTCAAGGATTTCGGCGGCGACGAGAACTTCCACCTGTTGTCGGTGCCGCTGGACGGCGCGTCCGAACCGACCGACCTCACCCCCTACGACGGCGTGCGGGCCGACGTGGTGGACGACCTGATCGACGACGACGCGCACGTGCTGCTGTCGCACAACCGGCGGGACCCCCAGGTGTTCGACGTGTTCCGCGTCGAGGTGGCCACCGGGAAGGAAGAGCTGATCGCGCAGAACCCCGGCAACATCACCGGCTGGGCCACGGACCACGATGGCCGGCTGAGGCTGGCGGTGGCCACGGACGGGGTCAACAATACCTTGCTCTATCGCGATACCGAGGCCGAGGAGTTCCGCCCCATCCTGACCACGGATTTCAAGGAAAGCGTCGCGCCGCTGTTCTTCACGTTCGACAACAAGCGCATCTACGTCAGCTCCAACCGCGGCCGGGACAAGGCCGCGCTGTTCGAATTCGATCCGCACACCGCGCGCGAAGGCGCGCTGATATTCGAGCATCCCGAGGTCGACGTCTCGGGGCTGGCCTACTCGCACCGGCGGAAGGTCCTGACCGAGATCGGCTATGTGACCTGGAAGGCCCAGCGCCAGGTGCTGGATCCGGCCACCGCCGAGATCTACGCCGACCTGGAAAGCCAGCTGCGCGGCTACGAGGTCGCGCTGCAGAGCGAGACGCGCGACGAGACACGTTTCGTCGTGGCGGCCTACAACGACCGCACCCAGGGAGCGCGCTACCTGTACGACGCCGCCTCGCGCAAGCTGACCAAGCTGGGCGAGATCCAGCCGTGGCTGCTGGAACGCGACATGGCGCCGATGAAGCCCGTGCGCTATACCGCCCGCGATGGCTTGAAGATCGACGGCTATCTGACGCTGCCGGTGGGCGTGACGCCGCGCAACCTGCCGGTCGTCATCCATCCCCATGGCGGGCCGTGGGCGCGCGATACCTGGGGCTACAACCCCGAAGTCCAGTTCCTGGCCAACCGCGGCTATGCCGTACTGCAGATGAATTTCCGGGGCTCGACCGGCTACGGGCGCAAGTTCTGGGAGGCCTCGTTCAGGCAGTGGGGCCGGGCCATGCAGGACGACATCACCGACGGCGTCGAATGGCTCAAGCGCGAAGGCATCGCCGATCCCGGGCGCATCGCCATCTACGGCGGCAGCTACGGCGGCTACGCGACGCTGGCGGGCATCGCCTTCACGCCGGACCTGTACGCGGCGGCCGTGGACTACGTGGGAGTCTCGAACCTTTTCACGTTCATGAATACCATTCCGCCGTACTGGAAGCCTTTCCTGGATTCCATGCACGAGATGGTGGGCGATCCCGAGCGGGACAAGGACATGCTGCACGCGGCGTCGCCGGTGTTCTTCGTCGACCGCATCAAGGCGCCGCTGTTCGTGGCGCAGGGGGCGAAGGACCCGCGCGTCAACAAGGACGAGAGCGACCAGATCGTGGCCGCGTTGCGCGCGCGTGGCGTGGAAGTCGAATACATGGTCAAGGACAACGAAGGGCACGGCTTCCACAACGAGGAGAACCAGTTCGAGTTCTACGCCGCGATGGAAGCGTTCCTGGCCAAATACCTGTAGGCCCTAGTCGATCAGCCCGGCCAGCGCCGCACGCCATTCGTCGACGCGGCCAAGGTAGCGGCCGGTATCCAGCAGCCGGTAGCGGCCATTGCGTTCCAGCGCGAAGGTCGGGAAGCCCTGGCCGCCGGCGTGGGCAAGCAGGGCGCGGCTCTCGGCGATGTGGTCGCGTGTCGGCTGGCCTTTGCGCGCCGCATAGGCGGCTTCGAAGGCCGGCCGGTCCAGGCCGATGTCGGCCGCCATCTCGGCCAGCACCCCGGCGTCGGCGATGCGCCGGCCTTCCACGTAATGGGCGCGTTGCAGCCGGGCCAGCAGGTCCAGGTCGCGTCCTTCGCCGCCCGCGTCGAGCGCAGCCAGGATGGCGGTAATGGGCGGTTCGGAGTCGAACACCGCATCGTGGTCGCGCAGCAGGCCATCGAAATAGGCCTGGCCGAAAGGCTGGCCGGTCATGGCCGCGATGCGCCGGTCGTGCGGCATGACGTAGTTGCGCAGGCGGTCGGTCACGGGCTGTCGGTTGCTGCCGGCCATCATGCCGCCGCCGTGCGCGGTCACGGGCAGCAGATGGCGGGCCGCGGCCATCAAGGGGGCCGAGGCATAGCACCAGCCGCAGAAGGGATCGTAGATGTAGTGAAGCCTGGTCGTTTCCATGATGGGCTTGGGGGACGCATGCGTCCGGATTTTCGCCAGGTGCCAGGATAATTACAAAAAACGATAGTAAAAACCGTAGAATCAAGAATTATTTGTTGCCGGAACCGGTCAGGTATGGACAGACTCAGCGCGATGCGCGTATTCGTCGAAGTAGTCGACCGGGGCAGCCAGTCCGCGGCGGCCGAGGCGCTGGAATTGTCCCGGCCGGCCGTCTCGCGCTATCTGGCCGAACTGGAGGAATGGGTGGGGGCCCGGCTGCTGCACCGGACCACGCGCAGGCTGAGCCTGACGCCGCCCGGCGCCGAGGTGCTGGCGCGCTGCCGCCAGATGCTGGAACTGGAAGGGGACATGCGCGCCGCCGTGTCCAGCCCGGACAGCGCGCCGCGCGGCGTGCTGCGCGTGACGGCGAGCACGTCCTTCGGTCAGGCCCACCTGGCGCCGGCCATCGTCGACTACACCCGCCAATACCCCGACGTGGCCGTGGACATGGTCATGGCGGACCGCACCGTCAACCTGGTCGACGAACGCATCGACCTCGCGCTGCGCGTCACCAACGACCTCGATCCCAACCTGATCGCGCGCCGGCTGACGGCATGCCGCTCGGTGCTGTGCGCCTCGCCCGACTACCTGAGCCAGCACGGCACGCCGGGCAGGCTGGAGGAACTCGGCCTGCACAATTGCCTGACCCATTCGTACACCGGCAAGAGCCTGTGGCACTTCGTTCGCGCCGGCGCGCCGGTGTCCGTCGCGGTGGGCGGGAACATCAGCTCCAACGAAGCGACCGCGCTGGTCGAGGCGGCCGTGTGCGGGGCCGGCATCGCGATGCTGCCGACCTATGCGGTGGGCGGGCTGGTGCGCGCGGAACGCCTGCGGGTGCTGCTGCCCGATGCGCCGCCGCGCGACATGACCCTGTACGGCGTCTACACCTCGCGCAAGCACATGCCGCCCACGTTGCGCACGCTGCTCGATTTCCTGGCGCAGCGCTTTTCGGATCCGCCGGCCTGGGACGCCGAACTGCAGGACATCCTGGCCGCGCCGGCGGCGCGCGGCCGGCGCGGCGCAAGCCGTCACCAGTAGCCGGTCGTGACCGCGGGCGTGTCCGCGTCCTCCCGCCCCGGGCGGGCGGGACGGGCGCCGCGTCCTATGCCGTAGTAGGCCAGTCCGCAGCTTTCCACGTATTCGGGGTCGTACAGGTTGCGGCCGTCGAAGATCGCGCGGGACTTGAGCCGGCCCGCCAGCCCGCGGAAATCGGGCGACTTGAACTCGCGCCATTCGGTCACCACGGCCAGCACGTCGGCGCCTTCGCAGGCCGCCAGCGCGTTGGGGACGATGACCAGGCCGGGGTGGCCGATCGCGCGGCGCGCGTTGTCGGCGGCGACCGGATCGTACGCGCGCACGGTCGCGCCGTCGGCCAGCAGCTCGCGCACCAGCGCGAGGCTGGGCGCCTCGCGTATGTCATCGGTATTGGGCTTGAAGGCCAGGCCCCACAGCGCGACGCAGCGGCCTTGCAGCGACGGGCCCAGGTGGCGGCGTATCTTCGCCGCCATGACGCGCTTCTGTTCCTCGTTCACCCGCTGCACGCTGTCGAGCAACGGCGTCGATTCGCCATGGTCGGCCGCCAGCCGGGCCAGCGCCTGGATGTCTTTCGGAAAGCACGATCCGCCGTAGCCCACGCCGGCGTACAGGAAGTGGTGGCCGATGCGGGGATCGGCGCCGGCGCCGTGGCGCACCGCCTCGATGTCCGCGCCGACTTTCTCGGCGATCCTGGCCAGCTCGTTCATCAGCGAGATGCGCGTGGCCAGCATGACGTTGGACGCGTATTTCGTGAATTCGGCCGAGCGCACGTCGGTGTGGATCAGCCGGTCGCGATTGCGGTTGTAGGGGGCGTACAGAGCCGCCATCAGCCGCAGCGCGCGGGCGTCCTCGGTGCCGATCACGATCCGGTCGGGACGTTGGAAGTCGTCGACCGCGCTGCCTTCCTTCAGGAACTCCGGGTTCGAGGCGACCGAGACGCGCCACGGGGCACCGCGCTCGCGCAGGGTTTCCTCGATCAGTGCCTGCACGCGGTGGCAGGTGCCGACGGGCACGGTCGATTTCACGACGACGACCATGTCGCGCGGGATCGCCCGGCCCAGGGCCGCGCTGGCCTCGAGCACGTGGCCCAGGTCCGCCGAGCCGTCCTCGTCCGCCGGCGTGCCGACCGCGATGAAGACGATCTCGGCATCGCTCAGTGCCGAGGGCAGGTCATCGGTGAAGGCCAGGCGTCCTGCCTGCGCGTTGTGCGCGGCCATCTCGGCCAGCCCGGGTTCGAAGAAGGGGATGCCCCCGCCGCGCAGCACGCGCAGGCGCTCGGTATTGCGTTCGACGCAGACGACGCGGTTGCCCACGTCGGCCAGGCACGCACCGGTAACCAGGCCGACGTAGCCGGCCCCTATGATCGCGAGATTCATGTCCCGATTTATATCGGGCGCGCATTGCAATCTGCTGACAAAGGCCTGTCACGGCGGCGCAACGGAACGGTGCGCTAGCGGCTGCGCTGGAACCAGAGCATGGACAGCACGCAGGCCAGGGTCAGCAGGACGACCGCCGCCGCGCTCAGCAGGGCGCTGAGTTCGGTTTCCTTGCGCTCCATCGAGAACTTGGCGTTGAGATTGCGGTATACCGAACTCAGGTCGGCCTCGGAGCTGGCCAGGAAATACTCGCCTCCCGTCATCTGCGCGACCGTGCGCAGCGTGGGTTCGTCCAGTCTTGCGAAGAACGACCAGCCCTCGTCGCCGATGGGCGCGCCCTGCTGGGTGCCGAAGCCCACGGTGTAGACGCGCACCCCCCGTTCGGCGGCCATGCGCGCGGCGTCCAGCGGGTCGGGGCCGGTGGTGCGCCGGCCGTCGCTGAGCAGGATGATGGTGCCCGAGGTGTACGAGCCCGGCAGCACCGGTTGCAAGGTCTTCTGTTTTTTCTTGGCCGCCTCGGCGGCGGCCGCCTGGTCGAGCGGTACGGCGCGGCGCCCGGCGCGGACGGACGGGGTTTCGAAGATGACCGATTCCAGGTCGATGCCGTCGTCGGGGAACAGCATGGACAGGGCCAGGATCAGTCCGCTTCCGGTGGCGGTAGCGCGCTGCAGCTGGAAACGATCGATGGCTTCGATCATGTCCTGCCGGTTGTCCGTGGGCGTCTGCACGACCGCGGCGGTGCCGGCGAACGAGACGATGCCCAGCCGCACGTTGGACGGCAGCTCGGAGATGAAGCGCTTGGCCGCCATCTGCGCCGCCACCAGACGGTTGGGGGCGATGTCGGCGGCCTGCATGCTGCGCGAGACATCCACCGCCAGGACGACGGTGAGGGTGTCCGAGGGCAGGGTGACGGTCGCGGTGGGACGCGCGCACGCCAGCAGCGCCGCCGACATCGCCAGCAGGAACAGCAGCGGCGGGATGTGGCGCCGCAGCCGCTGGCCGGGACCGATGGCGGCCTTGGCCAGGCTCAGGCTGGCATACCGGATGGCCGCCTTCTTGCGGCGGGCCAGCGCGTACAGGTAGAGGGCTACGAGCAGGGGAACGAGGAGCTGCAGCCAGAGAAGATCGGGCCAGAGAAACCGCATGAGTGCTCCTTGGCGCGCGGGAGTGTGCAACGTTGTCTTTAGTATGCCCATGAACCCTTGCGGCGGTAAAGGTATCCGCCCATGGCCGTCGTTTAAGTGTTACCTTATTTTGGCCGGGCCCTCGTTCGATTGAACCGGGGGCGGTCCGGGCTGTCAGCCTTGAATACCCCAAGGGAATTCGGGCGCGCCCGGACGCGGGACCGCATTCCGTGAAGAACGCCAAGCTGGACGGTAGTGATGAAACGGGTTGCCCTATACAGCAGGACCGCCAGGCCCCCTTCGGTCGATGCCGCGCCGAAGGCCGAGGCCGATCAGGCGCGCCGGCCGGGATGGCCGGGCCGGCTCCGGAACTGGACGGCCAGGCACCGCACCGCTTTCTTCGGCCTGGCCTTGCTCGTCGTTGCGGGCGGCCTGGTTTTCGTTTTGTTGCAACCTAAACAAAGGCAGCTGACCCAGGACGACATCGATTCCGCGGTCCTGCACACCCTGCAGAACAAGACCCTGCCCTCGCGTCCGGCCAAGGCGGCCGAGGCCGTGCGCCAGTCGGTGGTGCAGATACGCGGTTACGGCGACGAGGAAGAAGCGCAGGACGGCGGCGCGAAGAAGGCCAAGCCGGCCGCGCCTCCGGGCGCCAAGCCCAAGGCGGGCGGCAAGTCCAGGGGCAAGGACAGGCAGACGGCCAGGAACGAGGAAGGCAACGCACCCAGGCATGAAGGCAGCATCGGTTCGGGCGTGGTCATCGTCGACAGCGGCGTGATCCTGACCAACTTCCACGTCATCTCGGGTTCCAGGCGCCTGAAGGTCACCTTCTTCGACGGCTACGAGGCCGATGCCGACGTGGTCGCCATCCAGCCGGACAAGGACCTGGCCGTCATCCGCGCCAAGTCCGTGCCCGACGACCTGCCCGCCGCCACGCTGGGGTCCAGCCTGGATCTCGCGCCGGGAGACGAGGTCGTGGCGGTGGGCTTTCCGTTCGGCATCGGGCCGTCGGTGTCGTCCGGCGTGGTCTCGGGCCTGAACCGCGAATTCGTCTCGGCCGAGGGGCGGCACGTCCTGACGCGGCTGATCCAGTTCGATGCGGCGGCCAACCCGGGCAACTCCGGCGGACCGCTGGTCAACATGAACGGCGAGGTGGTCGGCATCGTCACCGCCATCCTCAACCCGACCAACGCCGGGACCTTCGTCGGCATCGGCTTCGCCACCACGATAGAAAGCGCCGGCAGCGCGGTCGGCATGCCCCCCTTCTGACTCTCCACGACAGGACGCCTATGAACGACAAGCCCATGAGTGCCGTAGACAGCGCCAACCTGATGGAACGGCTGCTGTACGAGGTCAAGCGCGTGGTGGTGGGGCAGGACCACTTCCTGGAGCGGGTGCTGGTGGCCATCCTGGCCCAGGGGCATTTGCTGGTGGAAGGCGTGCCGGGCCTGGCCAAGACGCTGACCGTCAACACGCTGGCCAAGACCATACGAGGCTCGTTCAAGCGCATCCAGTTCACCCCGGACCTGCTGCCGGCGGACCTGGTGGGTACGCGCATGTACAACCAGCGCACCGGGGATTTCTCCACGGTGCTGGGTCCGGTCTTCGCCAACCTGCTGCTGGCCGACGAGATCAACCGCGCGCCGGCCAAGGTGCAGAGCGCGCTGCTGGAGGTCATGCAGGAGCGGCAGGTCACCATCGCGGGCGAAACCCACAAGGTGCCGTCGCCGTTCCTCGTGATGGCCACCCAGAACCCGATCGAGACCGAGGGCACGTATCCCTTGCCCGAGGCGCAGGTCGACCGCTTCATGATGAAGGTCATCGTCGGCTATCCGAGCGAGGAAGAGGAGTTCGTGATCGTCGACCGGGTCACGGGGCCGCCGGTGCAGGTGCAGCCGGTCGCGGTCACCGAGCAGCTCACGCAATTGCAGGCGGAGTGCCGCAAGGTGTACGTCGATCCCGGCCTCGTGCAGTACGCGGTGAAGGTAGTGGCCGCCACGCGCCGGCCCGAGGCCTACGGGCTGTCCGACCTGTCGCGCTACCTGACCTTCGGCGCGAGCCCGCGGGCCACCATCAACCTGGTCGAAGGGGCGCGCGCGCTCGCTTTCCTGCGCGGACGGCACTATGCGCTGCCCGAGGACCTGGTCGACCTGATTCCCGACGTGCTGCGGCACCGGCTGGTGCTGTCATACGAGGCGCTGTCCGACGGGCTCGGGTCCGACCAGATCATCACGCGCATCCTCCAGACCTTGCCGGCCCCGGAGCGGCCATTGGATTCGCATGTTCGGGTTGCGGCGGTTCAGTAAGCGGCCGGCCGAGCCGGCCAACGACGCGGCGGTCGCGTCGGTTCCTGCCAAGGGCGAGGCCGAGGAGCTGCTGCGCCGCCTGGAGTGGACGGTCATCCGCCGCCTGGACGGCGCACTGCAGGGCGACTATCGCACCTTGTTCCGGGGCTTCGGCCTGGACCTGGCTGACCTGCGCGAATACCAGGCGGGCGACGACGTGCGCCACATCGACTGGAACGTCACGGCGCGGCTGCAATCGCCGCACGTGCGCGAATTCCAGGAGGACCGCGAGGTATCGGCATGGTTCCTGCTGGATCTGTCGGGCTCGGTCGATTTCGGCTCGGCCGGCGTGCGCAAGCGGGCGGTGCTGACCAGCTTCGTGGCCGTGCTGGCGCGGCTGCTGACGCGTTATGGCAACCGCGTCGGCGCGGTCCTGTACGGTGGCCAGGGCGAGGGCGCGATTCCCGCACGCACCGGCCGGCGCCACGTGCTGCACGTGCTGGACCGCATCGGCGCGCTGCGGGCCGACGGCAAGTCGGGCGAGACACGACTGGGCGACCTGCTGGAGCGTTCGCTGTCGGCCATAGGCAGGCGCTCGGTGGTGTTCGTGGTCTCGGACTTCATCAGCGCGCCGGGCTGGGAGCAGACGCTGGGCGTGCTGGCCCAGCGCCACGAGGTCGTCGCGGTGCGCCTGTACGACCCGCTGGAGCAGGCCTTGCCCGATCTGGGCCTGGTGGTGCTGCAGGATGCCGAGACCGGCGAACAGCTTTTCGTCGATACCCACGATCCCGGCTTCCGACGGCGCTTCGCCGCCGCTGCCACGGAGCGCGAGACGGCGCTGCGCAAGGCCCTGGCCGAGGCGGGCGTGGATTGCCTGGAACTGGCCACCGACGAGCGGCTGGACCGGGCACTGCTGCATTTCATGCGGCTGCGCCGCCGGCGCAGCCAGCTCGTGGGTGGACTGAACGGGCCCTGGGCCCGAGACATCTGAACCGGGAAGCATCTGCATGGAGAACCTGCCCGCCCTGACTTTCCTGTGGCCCAAGATGCTGTGGCTGCTGGTGCTGGTCCCGCCGCTGGCGTTCTGCTATTGGCGGCTGGACCGCCTGCGCCGCGGCATGGCCCTGCGCTATCCCGCGCTGGACGTCGTGGGCGCCAGCGTCCGGCCGTCCCGGCTGCGGCGCGTCCTGCCGCCGCTGTTGCTGCTGCTCGGGCTGTGCTCGCTCATCGTCGCGATGGCCCGGCCGCAGGCACTGATGATGCTGCCCTCGCGGCTGGAGACCGTGGTGCTGGCCATGGACATGTCGGGTAGCATGCGGGCCGACGACATCAAGCCCACCCGCATCTTCGCGGCCCAGCGGGCGGCCAAGGAGTTCGTCGACGGCCAGCCGGCCAACGTCAGCGTGTCGGTGGTCGCGGTAGCCGGCGCGGCGGCCGTGGTGCAGTCGCCCACGCGCAAGCGCGAGGACGTGATCGCCGCCATCGAGCGCTTGGAGCCCCAGCGCGGCACCGCGCTCGGCAGCGGCCTGATCATCGCGCTGGCAACGGTGTTGCCCAATGCGGGTATCGACGTCGAGCGCTTCCTGGACGGCGGCAGCGCCCGGGGGGCGACATCGCCGGACCTGTCAGCCGCGGGGCGGGGCGACGCGGCGGTTCCGGGTTCGTACCCGTCCGGGGCCATCGTGCTGCTGTCCGACGGCCAGAACAACACCGGGCCCGATGCGCTGAAGGCGGCCGAGGTCGCCGCCGGATATGGCGTGCGGATATTCACAGTGGGCATCGGGACGCCCGAGGGCACGACGCTGTCGGCCGACGGCTGGTCCATGCGCGTGCGGCTGGACGAGGACGTGCTGAAGAAGGTGGCCGACATGACCGGCGCGCAGTATTTCCAGGCCCAGGACGCGGGCGAGCTCAGGAAGGTATATCGCTCGCTCAGTGCGCGGCTGGCGTTCGACAAGCGCGACGTGGTCGAGGTCACGGCATTGTTCACCGCGCTGGGCGCCTTGCTGGCAGTGCTGTCGGGCCTGCTGTCGCTGTGGTGGTTCGGCCGCGTGCAATAGGGAGGCTCGGCCGCGGTGTCATGACCATGTCATGTCCGTGTAGCAAAAAGAGGCGTTGGCCCGACCTTTCCAAGCGCCCCATGAGCTACCAGCCGATTTCCGACCACCACGAAGAACTGATGCAGCGCATCCACCGCGACCTGATCGACAGCTACGACGAAGAGCTGGAGATCGAATTCGAGGACCGCGAGTGGGACGCCGACGGCCAGCCCGCCCGGGTGGAAGAGGACCGCGACGCACGCCGCCGATATTTCCGCGAACTGTTCCGGCTCCAGGCCGAACTGGTCAAGCTGCAGGACTGGGTCGTGCACACCCGGCACAAGGTTGTCATCATTTTCGAGGGCCGAGACGCGGCGGGAAAAGGGGGCGTGATCAAGCGCATCACCCAGCGCCTGAATCCCCGGGTGTGCCGGGTGGCCGCGCTGCCCGCGCCCAACGACCGCGAACGCACGCAGTGGTATTTCCAGCGCTACGTATCGCACCTGCCCGCAGCGGGCGAAATCGTGCTGTTCGACCGCAGCTGGTACAACCGCGCCGGCGTCGAGCGGGTGATGGGCTTCTGCAACGACGACGAGTACGAGGAGTTCTTCCGCTCGGTGCCCGAGTTCGAGCGCATGCTGGTTCGGTCGGGCATACAGCTGGTCAAGTACTGGTTCTCGATCACCGACGACGAGCAGCACCTGCGCTTCCTGGGCCGTATCCACGATCCCCTGAAGCAGTGGAAGCTCAGCCCCATGGACCTGGAGTCCCGCCGGCGCTGGGAGGACTACACCCGGGCGAAGGAAATCATGCTCGAGCGCACGCACATCGACGAGGCGCCGTGGTGGGTGGTGCAGGCCGTGGACAAGAAGAAGGCCAGGCTCAACTGCATCGACCATTTGCTGAGCCTGGTTCCCTATCACGATATTCCCCATCCCCACATCGACCTGCCCCAGCGCGTGCGCCACGAGGACTACATCCGGCGGCCGGTGCCCGACAGCATGATGGTGCCCGAGCGCTACTGAGCGGCGGCGCGCCGTTCGCGTTATCCTGCCCATGGCGGCCCCTCGGGGCCGATGGACGCAAGGCCATGGACAAGAACAATTTCCTGAAGATGATCGCCGCCGGCCGCGACAATGCGCTGCTGCGGTTCACGCTGGGCAATCTCTACCTGGAAGAGGACGATGCCGCCTCGGCCGCCGAACACCTGCGGCGCGCGGTCGAACTGGATGCCGGCTATGCCGCCGCGTGGAAGCAGCTCGGCAAGGCCCTGCTGGCACTGGGCCGCGAGGACGAGGCCCGCGCGGCCTGGGCCGACGGCATCGCGGCAGCCTCCGCCAAGGGCAGCGTGCAGGCGGTCAAGGAAATGCAGGTGCAGTTGCGGCGGCTGGACAAGAAGCGGCAGCAGCCCTTTTGAGGCGTCTTTCGGCAGGAAGGCGATCTAGGCGGGCGCGTCGACGAGCCGCGCCAGTTGCCATAGGGACTCCGCGGTCGGCGCCATGTCCACGTGCTGCCTGTACAGGCGGATCTCGGCGGCGACATGCCACGAGGCATCGCCGGCTTCCACCAGCCGCCCTTGGGCCAGCGCCGGCGCCGCCAGGCTGCGAGGCAGCCAGGCCACGCCCCGGCCTTCCAGGGCCAGGGCTTCCAGCAGCAGCGCATGCGGCGCGGTGAATACCGGATGCAGCCGCGGGTCGCGCGCCGCGGCGCCCAGGCCGGTGCGCAGGATGCGCCCCAGGCCCGAGGCTTCGCCGTAGGCCAGCAGCGGGATGGGGGCGTCCTGGCGCAGGTCGTGGCGGGGGGAGCCCGAGGGCGTGGGGGCGCACACGGGGACCAGCGTATCGTCCGCCAGCCGCACCACGGGACAGGCGGCCTCGTCCAGCCGGCCGGGAAGCGCGGGGTGGGCGTGGCACAGCAGGAACTGGACCTTGCGCTGGAGCATCAGTTCTTCGCAGGCGGCCGTGCCGTCGGCCATCATCTCGACCGCACCCAGTTGCAGGCTGCCTTCCAGGCGCGCCAGCCACCCGGGCAGGAAGGACAGCGACAGGGCGTGCGTGACCGCGATGCGCAGGCTGGCCACGCTCTGGTCATGTGCCATGCGGGCCTTGATGCGGGCGGCCACCAGCCTGGCCAGCACGTCTTCCACCAGGGGCAGGAAGCGCCTGCCGGCGGCGGTGAGCGTGGCCGGGTGCGCGCCGCGGTCGACCAGGTCGGCGCCCACCCATTCCTCCAGCGCGCGTATGTGCCGGCTGAACGCAGGCTGCGCGATGGCGCGGGCTTCGGCCGCGCGCGAGAAGTTGCCGCTGTCGGCCAGCGCGACGAAATCTTCCAGCCATTCCAGGTCCAGGGGGCGATTGTCCGGTCCCATCGTGGGGTGTCGTCTCCGCGATAGTTGTATGCATTTCGAGTATTGGACGCCGCGCGGGCGGCCGGCAATGATGGATTCTACCCACCGCAGCCTCATGGAGACCCACTTGCCTTCCATCGCCAACTACCGCGGCATCATTCCCGCGATCGCCTGCCCCTTCACCCCGAATCACCGCATCGACGAGCCCGCGCTGCGCAGGCTGGCCTCCTGGCTGGCCGGCCACGAGGGCGTCGTCGCGGTCATGACCAACGGCCATACCGGCGAGGTCTTTTCGCTGACGCCGGCGGAGCGCGCCACCGTCACCCGCATCGTCGCCGACGAACTGCGCGGCCGGCTGCCGGTGATCTCGTCCATCGTCTGCGAAGGCCTGTCGGAAGCGGCCGAACATGCGCGCGCCGCCGTCGAGGCCGGTGCGGCCGGGCTGGACGTGATGCCGCCGCATCACTGGTTGCGCTTCGGCTTCACGTCCGGCCATGCCTTGCAGTACTTCGACGCCATCCACCGCGCGGCGCCGGGCGCCGACCTGGTCTGCCACGTGTATCCCGCCTGGACGCGCGCGGCCTACTCCTCGGCCCTGCTGGCCGACCTGGCCCGGCTGCCGTACGTGCAGGCCTTCAAGGTCGGGCAGCGCGACATGAACAAGTACGCGCGCGACATCCAGGCCATCCGCGACGCCGACGCCGGCAAGGCCATCCTGACCTGCCACGACGAATACCTGCTGGCGTCCATGGTGCAGGGCGTGGACGGCGCGCTGGTAGGCTTCGCCACCTTCATTCCGCAGCTGATCGGCGACTTGTGGCGGGCGGTGCAGGAAGGCGACCTCAAGCGCGCGCAGCGTATCCAGGCGCTCATCACGCCGCTCAAGGACGCCGTGTACGGCGGCGGCGAACCCACCGGCGAGGCCCATGCCCGCATGAAGGCCGGCATGTACCTGGCCGGCGTGCTGGACGAGGCCACCGTCCGTCCGCCCACCGAAGCGCCCGACGCCAGGGAAATGGCGGCATTGCGGGCAGCGGTGGAACAGGCCGGACTGCTGCGGCGCTGACCCCGGACGCGACGCGATTCAAAACAAGACGGAGACAAACATGCAACGCAGACCCTTTCTTGCCGCCGGGCTGGCGGCCGCGGCCCTGTGCGTGGCCGGTGCCGTATCGGCGCAGCCGTATCCCGCCCGCGAGGTGCGCATCATCATCCCGTTCCCGCCCGGCGGGACGCTGGACACGGTGGGACGGCAACTGGCGCAGCGCCTGAGCGAGCAGACCGGCCAGTCCTTCGTCGTGGAGAACCGGGCCGGCGGTAACGGCATGATCGGGGCCGCCGCCGTGGCCAAGGCGTCGCCCGACGGCTACACGCTGATGTTCAACGCGTCGACGGTGACCACCACGCCGATGACCATGAAGTCCGCGCCCTTCGACATGGAAAAGGATTTCCAGCCCATCTCGCTGGTGGCCCAGGCGCCCTTGTCGGTGGCCGTGAACAAGTCGCTGCCGTTCAACGACATCAAGGGCCTGCTGGACTACGCGCGGCAGAACCCGGGCCAGCTCAGTTTCGCGGTGGGCTCCACCGGCTCGGCGGGACAGCTCGCCACCGAGCTGCTGCGCCGGGCGGGGCAGATGAACTACCTGATCGTGCCGTACAAGGGGTCCGCGCCCGCCTACCAGGATCTGGTCGGGGGGCAGATCTCCGGCTTCATCGATCCCATCCTGGGGGCCATGTCCTACTACAAGGGCGGCATGCTCAAGATCCTGGCCGTCACGTCGCGGTCGCGCGTGCCCACGCTGCCCGAAGTGCCCACCGTGGGCGAGACCGTGCCGGGCTACGAGTTTTACAGCTGGTACGGCCTGTGGGGTCCGGCCAAGCTGCCGATGGACATCGCCCGCAAGCTCAACGCCGAGGTCAACAAGGCACTGGAGGCCGGCATGCGCGAGAAGCTGGAGCAGCAGGGGCTGGTGCTGAAGGCTGGCTCCATCGAGGACTTCGCACGCTTCCAGCAGGAAGACATGGCGCGGTCGAAGAAGATCATCGTCGAGGGCAACATCCGTGCGGAATGAGCGCCGCGCGGCGGTGACCGGCAGCAGCGCCGGCATCGGCCGGGCGGTGGCGCAGGCGCTGCTGGGGCAGGGCTGGCACGTGGTCGGGCTGGACCGCGCGGCGGCGACCCTGGATCATCCTCGCTTCGAAGGCCGGCCGGCCGACCTCGCGGACGCCGGGGCCATCGCCGGCATCCTGCCCGGCTTGCAGGACTGCGATGCGCTGGTCCACGCGGCGGGCATCATGCGGACCGCGCCGCTGGGCAGCCTGGACGGCGCCGCCTTCGAGCAGATGTGGCGGTTGCACGTGGCCGCGGCCAGCCAGCTCGCCGACGGGATGGTGCCTGCCATGGCCGCGCGCGGCCATGGCAGGGTGGTGCTGATCGGCAGCCGCGTGTCCCGCGGCATGGCCGGACGCAGCCAGTACGCCGCGGTCAAGGCGGCGCTGGTGGCCATGGGACGCAGTTGGGCGGCCGAGGTGGCGGCGCGGGGCGTGACGGTGAACGTGGTGTCGCCCGCGGCCACGCGCACGGCCATGCTGGAGGATCCCGGCCGCGCCGCCAGCGCGCCGCGCCTGCCGCCGCTGGGCCGCCTGATCGAGCCGGCCGAAGTGGCGGCGCTGGTGGGTTTCCTGCTGTCGGACGCCGCCGCGGCCATTACCGGGCAGGATGTGCAGGTTTGCGGCGGCGCGTCGCTGACGGGCTGACCGACGGCCGCGTTCAGCCCAGCCGCTCGATCAGGGCCATGGCGGCGGCTGGCGCCTTGGGCTTGAAGCCGTTGATCATGTAGACGAACACCTCGCGTCCCCGCGCGGCCTTGGCCGGCGAGCCGGCCAGGCAGGGCAGGTCGGCAGGCGCCTTGCCGCCGGCCCATGCCCGCGCGCGTTCCGCCCAGGCATCGAGATCGGCCGGCGCATAGCCCAGCTTGCGGTCTTCCCGCGCGCTTTGCAGCCGGACGTAGACGAACGGCGCCGTCACGTCGTGCAGGTGCGGCACGCCGTCCTTGTCCGCCACGACCGCCGCCACCTCGTGACGTCGCAGCAGATCGACGAAGGCCGGCACGGCGAAGCTCTCGTGCCGGACCTCCACCGCGTGGCGCAGCCGCCGGCCTTCGTATTCCGGAGGCAGCAGCGCCAGGAAGGCGGCGAAGTCGTCGGGATCGAACTTCTTCGTGGGCGGGAACTGCCAGTTGATGGGGCCCAGCTTGTCCTTCAGTTCCACGAGCCCGCTGGCCAGGAACTTGTCGATGGAGGGGCCGGCCTCGGCCAGCACGCGGCGGTTGGTGGCGAAGCGCGGGCCCTTGAGCGCGAAGACGAAGTCCTCGGGCGTCTCGTCGTGCCAGCGGGCGAAGCTGGCCGGCTTCTGCGTGCCATAGAACGTGCCGTTGATCTCGATGGAGGTCACGTGGCGGCTGGCGTACTCCAGTTCCCGGCTTTGCACCAGGCCTTCGGGATAGAAACTGCCGCGCCAGGGCTCGAACACCCAGCCGCCTATGCCCACGCGTACGGAAGACACGCTTTTCGCCTTGCTCATGCGCTGCTTCTCCATCGCCCCGGCCGACCCTACAATGCCGTTCCGGTTCTAGTTTCACCCCGCCATGCCCCTGGACGCCGAACAACTCGCCGCCTTCCGCCGCTTGGCCGCGGGCCTCGATCGCATCGACGCCGAGGCCTATGCCGCCGCCGGCCGCGATCCGCTCGTTCCTATTCTAGGTCTGGGGCCCGCCGATGCGCCATTGTGTTTCTTCGGCCGCGACCCGGGGGCGGACGAAGTCCGGCACGGGCAACCCTTCGTGGGCAGTTCCGGCCAGTTGCTGCGCGCCGAACTGCACCGCCATCTGGCGCCGGACGTGCCGTATTCGTTCGACGAAGGCTTGCGCGTCGGCGCGGGCTTCTTCTGGATCAGCACCGTGCCCTACAAGCCCTTGCACAACAAGGCGTGGTCGCCCGCGGTGCGGCGGCGCTTCCAGCCCTTGATCCGGCGCATCCTGGCGGCGCGGTGGCGCGGCGGCGATGTCATCACCCTGGGCAACGAAGCCTTCGAATGGTTCGGTATCGGCCTGGCGGGCGACGCACTGGCCGCCGTGCGCGAGTTCTGGCGGCGCGAGGACAAGTACGAGTCCAGCGTTGCCGTGCCCCTGCGCGCGCAAGGCGGCGAACGGGTCCTGCGCCTGCATCCCTTGCCGCATCCGTCGCCCGCCAATGCCCGCTGGCGGCCGCATTTCCCCCGGCTGCTGAAATCCCGGCTGGATGCGCTGCTGCCGTCCACCTGATGGAGGCCTTGGCATGAACGGACCCGCCATTTCGATTACCTATTGCACGCAGTGCCTGTGGCTGCTGCGCGCGGCCTGGATGGCGCAGGAACTGCTGTCTACCTTCGGCACGGACCTGGGGCAGGTCGCGCTGGTGCCGGGCACGGGCGGCGTCTTCCAGATCCGCTACGACGGCGAACTGATCTGGGACCGGAAGACCGATGGCGGCTTTCCGGATGCGAAGGTACTCAAGCAGCGCGTGCGCGACCGGCTGGACCCGGGGCGCGACCTGGGGCACGTCGACCGGTCCTAGCTAGCGCAGGCGTTTCGGGAAGCAGCGTCCGTATTCCTCGCAGCCCGGACAGCCAGGCGCGGGCTGCGGCGTTTCGCCCCGCGTGACGGCCATGTCGTACGCCAGGAATTTCTTCCAGCGCATGTCGCCGGTATTGCGTTCGGGCAGCCCCGGGAAGTAGCGATGCAGCGCACGCGTGACGTCGTCGCGCCCGGCCAGCCCCAGGTCGCGCCACAGGTGGTCGGGCCGCAGACAGGCGTGGGCGATGATCGTCGCCAGGCAGGCGACGTCGGCGGCGGGAAGCGCGGGGTTGCGCCAGGCCAGCATGTGGGCGCGCAGGTTGGCCGTGAACGGGGTGTCGGCCTCTGGCTGCGCCGGCAGCGAGGGAAGGAGAGCGCCCGGAAACCAGCGGGCGTACAGCTCCCGCAGCGCTTCCTGCGACAGCCCCAGCAGGGCCAGTTCGCGCCGGACTTCGCGGGCGGCCAGCAGGCGGGCGAAGAGGCGCGCGTCGAATGCGTCCGGATGCGCGGAGAAGGAAGCGAGCAGCGCGGTGCGGGCGGCGGGGTCAGCGTGCCCGGGCTGGGTGTGGGGCCGGTCGAGCAAGGCATTTGCTCCGATGGAAAGGCACAGAGCCAGGTCTGATGTCGTCTTTCTGACGCGTTACTCGATATTCTGCGCCTGTTCCCGCATCTGCTCGATCAGCAGCTTCAGATCCATCGCCGCCCGCGTCACTTCCAGCCCGCCGGCCTTGGATCCCAGCGTGTTGGCCTCGCGGTTCATTTCCTGGAACAGGAAATCCAGCCGCTTGCCGGCGCTGCCCTTGTCGGCCTTCTTGCCCGCGCCGCCCTTGCCGATCAGTTGCTTGAGCTCGGCCAGGTGCGAATGCAGGCGCGACAGTTCCTCGGCCACGTCGATGCGCAGGCCGAACAGGGTGGCCTCATGGGCCAGGCGTTCGGACAGCTCCTCGCCGCGGATGTTCTGGAAGCCGCCGGGGAAGGCGGCCTCGACCGTGTCGCGCAGCTTGCGCGCGAGCCGTTCGCGGTATTCGTGCACGAGCTGGGGCATGCGCTGTTCGACCTCGCCGACGATGGCCGCGACCGAGTCGGCGCGGTCGGCGATCATGGCGGCCAGGCGTTCGCCTTCGCGGTCGCGCGCTTCCTGCATCTGGGTCAGCGCTTCGGCGGCGGCGCGCAGGGCGGCTTCGCGCCAGGTGTCCTCCGATTCCTCGGCCGCCTGCACGCCGGGCCAGGACAGGAGTTCGGACAGGCGCGGCGGCTGGACGTCCGGGAGCACGGCCTGGACCTTGCGGAACAGCGTGGCGGCCTGTTCCAGCGCGGCGACGTTGATGGAGTCGGGGTCGGTGATGAGGCGGCGCTGGATGGAGGCGCGCACCTCGATCTTGCCGCGCGCCACGGACTTGGTCAGCAGTTCGCGCAGCGGCGATTCCAGCGCGCGCAGTTCGTCCGGCATGCGGAAGTGGAGGTCGAGGAAGCGGCTGTTGACGCTGCGCAGTTCGATGGACACCGAACCGTGGTCGGTGTCGGCGCGCGCGGCGCCGAAGGCGGTCATGCTACGGATCATGGCGAAGGCCTGTCAGGACGTGGGCAAGGCCGACGAGCACGGCGACAGGGCCGGTGCGTTTGTCGGCATGAGTCAGCATGATAAATCGCACGGGAAAGTTCGTGGGGCCTTGCCCGTACAATGTCCGCATCCGGCCGCCGCGGCGCGGCCCATGCGTCCTGGGCGCCGGTGCGCCGGCCCGCCCGCCGATCTGGAGTCTTTTTCATGAGCATTGCCCCTTCCGCAATCGCCCGGCCGTCCGGCCGCGGCCTCGCCTCGCTGCGCCCCGTGTCCCTGCAACGCGGCTACACCCGCTATGCCGAAGGCTCGGTGCTGGTGAGCTTCGGCGACACGCAGGTGATCTGTACCGCCAGCGTCGAGGACAAGGTGCCGCCGTTCCTGAAGGGCATGGGGCAGGGCTGGGTCACGGCCGAGTACGGCATGCTGCCGCGCGCCACGCACACGCGCGGCGGCCGCGAGGCGGCCAAGGGCAAGCAGACCGGCCGCACGCAGGAAATCCAGCGCCTGATCGGCCGCAGCCTGCGCGCGGTGTTCGACCTGGAGAAGCTGGGCGAGCGCACGCTGCACCTGGATTGCGACGTGATCCAGGCCGACGGCGGGACGCGCACGGCCAGCATCACGGGGGCTTTCGTCGCGGCCAGCGACGCCATCGCGCTGTTGATGGCGCGCGGCGCCCTGGCGGCCTCGCCCATCCGCGACCACGTGGCCGCGGTGTCGGTAGGCATCTATCAAGGGCAGCCGGTGCTGGACCTGGACTACGCCGAGGATTCGCAGTGCGAGACCGACATGAACGTCGTGATGACGGGCAGCGGCGCGTATGTGGAAGTGCAGGGCACGGCCGAGGGCGTGCCGTTCTCGCGCCAGGAAATGGATGCGCTGCTGGGCCTGGCCGAGGCCGGCATCGCCGATCTCGTGCGCCTGCAGCGCGAGGCGCTGGCACAACCGTATCCGGGTCGCTGATGTCGGCGCGACCGGAGCGAACGACGATGGCAAGAAAACTGGTCCTGGCATCCAACAACGCGGGCAAGCTGCGCGAGTTCTCGTCGCTGCTGGCGCCGCGCGGCTTCGAGCTCGTGCCCCAGGGCAGCCTGGGCGTGCCCGAGGCGGAAGAACCCCACGTCACGTTCATCGAGAACGCGTTGGCCAAGGCGCGGCATGCCAGCCAACTGACCGGCCTGCCCGCGCTGGCCGACGATTCCGGGGTGTGCGTGACGGCGCTGGGCGGCGAACCCGGCGTCTATTCGGCGCGCTACGCGGCGCGCAGCGGCGGCGAGAAGTCCGATGCCGCCAACAACGCGCTGGTGGTCGAGCGCCTGCGCGGCGCGCAGGACCGCCGGGCCTATTACTATGCCGCGCTGGTGCTGGTGCGTTCGGCCGACGACCCCCAGCCCCTGATCGGCGAGGGGCTGTGGTGGGGCGAGATCATCGAGCACCCGCGCGGCAGCGGCGGCTTCGGCTACGACCCGCATTTCCTGCTGCCCGGCCTGGGCCGCACGGCGGCCGAGCTGTCCGCCGACGAGAAGAACCGCATCAGTCACCGCGCCCAGGCGCTGGCGGTGCTGATGGGCAAGCTGGATACGTTCTGATGGCCCGCTCCATCGCGATCCGGCCGGCGGGGCAGGGGGCGCCCGCACCGCGCGCGGCCATGCCGTTCGCGCCCGGGCCCAGTCTGCTGACCAGCCTGCCGCCCCTGTCGGTATACGTGCACGTGCCGTGGTGCGTGCGCAAGTGCCCGTATTGCGACTTCAATTCGCACGCGGCGCCGGACGAGCTGCCGGAGGATCGCTACCTGCAGGCGCTGACCGCCGATCTGGACCAGAGCCTGCCGCAGGTCTGGGGGCGCAAGGTGGTGTCGGTCTTCATCGGCGGCGGAACCCCGAGCCTGCTGTCGGCCGCCACGATGGACGCCATGCTGGCGCTGCTGCGCTCGCGGCTGCCGCTGCTGCCCGACGCCGAGATCACGATGGAGGCCAACCCCGGCACGGTCGAGGCGTCGCGCTTCGCCGACTTCGCTGCCAGCGGCATCAACCGCATCTCGCTGGGCATACAGAGCTTCGACGACGACCGGCTGCGCGCGCTGGGCCGCATCCACGACGGCCGGGCCGCGCGCGAGGCGATCGCCATCGCGCAACGCCATGTCGAACGGGTCAACCTGGACCTGATGTTCGCGCTGCCTGGCCAGACCCTGGACGGCTGCCTGGCCGACGTCGAGACCGCGTTGTCCTTCGGGACGGAGCACCTGTCCCTGTACCACCTGACATTGGAACCGAACACGGTCTTCGCCAAGTATCCGCCCGAGCTGCCCGACGACGACACGGCCTTCGAGATGCAGGACCGCATCGAGGCGCGCCTGGCCGAGGCGGGGTACGACCATTACGAAATATCGGCCTATGCCCGGCCAGGCGCCCGCTGCCGCCACAACCTGAACTACTGGGAGTTCGGCGACTACCTGGGCATCGGCCCGGGCGCCCACGGGAAGCTGTCCTTCCATGACCGCATCCTGCGCGAGGCGCGTGTGCGCAATCCTCAGTCCTGGATGGACGCGCTGCTGGACCCCGCGGCCGGCGCGACGCACCTGGCCGAATCGCGGCTGGTGGGGGCGGAGGAACTGCCGTTCGAGTTCATGCTGAACGCGCTGCGGCTGACCGACGGCGTGCCGGCGGCGAGTTTCGCCGAACGTACCGGCCTGAACCTGGCCACCATCGCAAGGCCGCTTGCCCGCGCCGTCGAACGGGGACTGCTGGACGAGGACCCGACCCGCATCCGGCCCACGCCGCTGGGCCGGCGCTTCCTGAACGACCTCCAGGGCCTGTTCCTGTAGCGCGCCGGGGACCGGCGCTGCGCCCGCAAACGTGCACGCCGCGCCATCGCGCAGCACTTAAGCACTATTTTGGTGCAAAATACCTCGAATATTCCCGTTTGCACCATTATTGGGAATTCCTTGTCGGGATTTGCGTCATGATGGTGCGAGGCCTGACATCTCCGCCGTCCCGCCAATATGCGAGAATGCCGCGCCGTCCTGCGCAAGCGGGCCGGGAAAGCGGTCCGGGCCGATGCTGGCACGGAAGCTGCTTAATTTGATGCGCAACGGTTCAGCCCAGATCGCTTCCGGTCGCGCTGTGTGCACTATCGAGAACGCTTGAGCCTCCGGGAGCCGGAGGCGGTTACGAGACTATCAGGAGCCCTAATGGCAACGCCCAAAGACGTCCTCAAGATGATTGCGGACAACGAGGTCAAGTTCGTTGACTACCGTTTCACCGATACGCGTGGAAAGGAACAGCACGTGTCGGTGCCGTCCCACACCGTGGACGAAGACAAGTTCGAAACGGGCCACGCTTTCGACGGCTCCTCGATCGCCGGCTGGAAGGGCATCGAAGCCTCGGACATGCTGCTGATCCCCGAGCCCTCGACCGCCCGCATGGACCCGTTCCGCGAGGAATCGACCCTGATCCTGACCTGCGACGTGGTCGAGCCTTCCGACATGAAGGGCTATGACCGCGATCCCCGTTCGCTGGCCAAGCGCGCCGAAGCCTACCTGAAGTCCTCGGGCCTGGGCGACACCGCCTACTTCGGTCCCGAGCCCGAGTTCTTCGTGTTCGACGGCGTGACCTGGAACGTCGACATGTCGGGCTGCTTCGTCAAGATCAAGTCGGAAGAGGCCTCGTGGTCCACCGGCATCGACTACGACGGCGGCAACCTGGCCCACCGTCCGTCGGTCAAGGGCGGCTATTTCCCCGTCCCGCCCACCGATTCCTTCCAGGACCTGCGTTCGGAAATGTGCCTGCTGCTGGAACAGCAGGGCGTGCCGGTCGAAGTGCACCACCACGAAGTGGCGGGCCCCGGCCAGCTGGAAATCGGCACCAAGTTCTCGACCCTGGTGCAGCGCGCCGACTGGAACCAGATCATGAAGTACACGATCTGGAACGTGGCCGCCGCCTACGGCAAGACCGCCACCTTCATGCCCAAGCCCGTCGTCGGCGACAACGGCTCCGGCATGCACGTCCACCAGTCCATCTGGAAGGACGGCCAGAACCTGTTCGCGGGCAACGGCTACGCCGGCCTGTCCGAATTCGCGCTGTACTACATCGGCGGCATCATCAAGCACGCCCGCGCGCTGAACGCCATCACCAACCCCGGCACGAACTCGTACAAGCGCCTGGTTCCGCACTTCGAAGCCCCGGTCAAGCTGGCCTACTCGGCCCGCAACCGCTCGGCCTCGATCCGCATCCCGTACGTCGCCAACCCGAAGGGCCGCCGTATCGAGACGCGCTTCCCGGATCCGCTGGCCAACCCGTACCTGGCTTTCTCGGCCCTGATGATGGCCGGCCTGGACGGGGTGATGAACAAGATCCACCCCGGCGACCCGGCCGACAAGAACCTGTACGACCTGCCGCCCGAGGAAGATGCGAAGATCCCGACCGTGTGCTCGTCGCTCGACCAGGCCCTGGAAGCGCTCGACAAGGATCGCGAGTTCCTGACCCGTGGCGGCGTGTTCAGCAACGCCATGCTCGACGCCTACATCACCCTGAAGATGGAAGAAGTCACGCGTTTCCGCGCCACGACCCACCCCGTCGAGTTCGACATGTACTACGGCCTCTGATCAGGACCTGATCAGTCGTCGGCAACGAAAAACGGGGCGTTCGAACGCCCCGTTTTTATTGGCCATGACCCATTTGCAGCCAGATCCTTCCCCTTATCCGGCCGACGCCTTCGCCGCGTTCGAGCTGCTGTCCAGCGCCATCCTCGTCATCGACGACGACGGCCTGATCCGCTATGCCAACGCGCCGGCCGAGGACTTGTTCGAGGTCTCGGTGCGGCAGTTGTACGCGGTCCAGGCCGGCGACCTGTTCCGCGACGGCGAGCAGCTGCGCCAGTCGCTGGAAGAGGCCCGCCGGCACCTGTTCGCCGACAAGCGGCAGATACTGGAGATCGATCGCCTGGGACGCGAGCCGACCCAGGTGTCGGTGACCGTGGTCGCACTGGACGGCCAGCCGTGGCCGGCGCTGATCGAGTTGCGCGAGATCGAGCAGCAACTGAAGGTGGACCGCGAGGAGCGCCTGCTCGAGCAGGCGCAGGCCAATCGCGAGCTGCTGCGCAACCTGGCGCACGAGATCAAGAATCCGCTGGGCGGGCTGCGCGGCGCGGCGCAATTGCTGGAAGCCGAGCTGTCCGACCCCGCGCTGATCGAATACACCCAGGTCATCATCCAGGAGGCCGACCGCCTCCAGACCCTGGTGGATCGCCTGCTGGTGCCGCACCGCGCGCCGCGTATCGTCGGCGACGTCAACATCCACGAGGTATGCGAACGCGTGCGGTCGCTGGTGCTGGCCGAGTATCCGAACGGGCTGCGCATCGTGCGCGACTACGACGCGGCGATTCCCGAGTTCCGGGGCGACAAGGCGCAGTTGATCCAGGCTGTCCTGAACGTGGTGCGCAACGCCGCCGAGGCGCTGTCGGCGCGTATCGCGGCCGGCGATGCCGAGATCACGCTGCGCACCCGTGTGGCGCGTCAGGTCACGCTGGCCAAGCAGCGGTTCAGGCTGGCATTGGAATTGCATGTGATGGACAACGGTCCGGGGATTCCCCCTGAATTGCTGGACCGGATCTTCCACCCGCTGGTGTCCGGACGTGAAGGCGGCAGCGGGCTGGGGTTGACCTTGACTCAGACTTTCGTGCAGCAGCACGAGGGTGTGATCGAATGCGACAGCCGGCCGGGACTGACTGATTTCCGCCTGCTGTTGCCCCTACCTTGACCGAAGAATTGGATGGATTTTTTTTCCCGAGCGTACCTAGGAAGGCAGCGATGAAACCGATCTGGATCGTAGATGATGACCGTTCGATCCGCTGGGTGCTCGAAAAAGCCTTGGCCCGCGAGAACCTGCCCAGCCGCAGCTTCGGTACGGCGCGCGAGGCCCTGGACGCCCTGAACGACGACGTGCCGCAGGTGCTGGTGACCGACGTCCGGATGCCCGGCGCCGGCGGCATCGAACTGCTGCAGGCGGTCAAGCGGCGTTTCCCGGCGCTGCCCGTCATCGTCATGACGGCGTATTCGGATCTCGAGAGCGCGGTATCGGCTTTCCAGGGCGGCGCCTTCGAATACCTGCCCAAGCCCTTCGACGTGGATACCGCGACCGAACTGATCCGGCGCGCCGTCGAGGAAAGCCTGCGCGAGGAGGCCTCGGCCGACGAGACCCTGGTCGGCACGCCCGAGATCCTGGGCCAGGCGCCGGCCATGCAGGAAGTGTTCCGCGCCATCGGCCGCCTGTCGCAGTCGCAGGTCACGGTCATGATCACCGGTGAGTCGGGCAGCGGCAAGGAACTGGTGGCGCGCGCACTGCATCGGCACAGTGCCCGGGCCTCCGGCCCCTTCGTGGCGATCAATACCGCCGCGATTCCGCGCGACCTGCTGGAGTCCGAGCTGTTCGGCCATGAGCGCGGCGCCTTCACCGGCGCGCAGAGCATGCGCCGCGGCCGCTTCGAGCAGGCCGATGGCGGCACGCTGTTCCTGGACGAGATCGGCGACATGCCCGCCGAATTGCAGACGCGCCTGCTGCGCGTGCTGTCGGACGGCAGTTTCTATCGCGTGGGTGGGCACAGCCCGGTGCATGCCAACGTGCGCGTCATCGCGGCCACGCACCAGCCGCTGGAAGAACGCGTCAAGCAGGGCCTGTTCCGCGAGGACCTGTTCCACCGGCTCAATGTGATCCGGCTGCGCCTGCCGCCGCTGCGCGAGCGGGCCGAGGACATCCCGCTGCTGGCCCGCCATTTCCTGGCGCGCAGCGCGCGCGACCTGGGCGTCGAACCCAAGCGCTTCACGCCCGCCGCGCTGGCGGCCTTGTCGCGCTTTCCGTTTCCCGGCAACGTGCGGCAGCTCGAGAACGTCTGCCACTGGCTGACCGTGATGGCGCCGGCGCAGACGGTGGACGTGCAGGACCTGCCGCCCGAGCTCCTGGAGAAGATGCCGGCCGACGGCCATGCCGCGCCGGCGCCGGGGGCCGCCGCCACGGTGCAGGCGCTGACGCCGGAGCGTGGCGTGCTGGCCGCGCCGGACGCCGAGGCGGCGCGCACCGCCGGTGGCGTCGCCGTGGCCGAACGCCCGAACCCGTGGCTGAGCGGCCTGCAAAGCGACGTCGAGCAACGGCTTCAACGGGGCGAGCCCGACATCATGCAGACCCTGACCCGCCAGTTCGAAAGCATGCTGATCGCGACCGCGCTGCGCGCTACCCGAGGCCGCCGGATCGAGGCGGCGCTCAAGCTGGGCATCGGTCGCAACACCATCACGCGCAAGATCCAGGACCTGGGGCTGGACGACGACGATTGAGCCGGCGGCGCTGGCGGCGGCCGGCCGTGCCGTCAGCCCAGCGCCGTGTCCAGCAGCATCATGATGACGAAGCCCACCATCAGTCCGCAGGTGGCATAGACCTCGTGCCCCTTGCGGTGCGACTCGGGGATGATCTCGTGGCTGATCACGAACAGCATCGCCCCGGCTGCGAAGCCCAGTCCCCACGGCAGCAGCATCGCGGAGTAGGAGATGACCGAGGCGCCGACGACGGCCGCGATCGGCTCGACCAGCCCTGTCAGCGCACCCAGCACGAACGCGAAGCCCTTGCTGTAGCCGATGCCCAGCAGCGCGACGGCCACGACCAGCCCTTCGGGCACGTCCTGGATCGAGATGCCCGTGGTGAGCGCCGAGGCGCGCAGCGGATCGGTGCCGGCGAAGGCCACGCCTATGGCCAGGCCCTCGGGCAGGTTGTGCAGGGCGATGGCGAACACGAACATCCACGTGCGGCGCACGGCCAGGGGCGAGTGCTTGCCTTCCACGCCCTTGATGAAGTGCTCGTGGGGCAGGTAGCGTTCCATCGCCAGCAGCAGGGCGGCGCCCAGCAGGATGGCCGCGCCCATCATCATCCCCGCGCCCCAGGGGCCGGCACCTTGCAGCCTTGCCGCTTCTATGCCCGGGACCACCAGCGAGAAGGCGCTGGCCGCCAGCATGACGCCCGCGCCGAAGCCGAACAGGCTGTCCTGCACGCGGTCGGACAGGCGTTGGGAGAACAGCACGGGCACCGCCCCCAGCGCCGTTGCGCCGGCGGCCATCATGCCGCCTATCAAGGCTTCCAGCACCACCGGGTCGGTGGCCATCCGCACCCACAGTTGCCGCCCCAGCACGGCCAGGCCCAGCAGCGCGATGGCGGCGCCCACGGTCCTGCGCAGCACCTGTCCGGAGGAAGCGGTCCGGTTGGCCGTCGTCATGGAAGCCTCAGCTTTGGACCTGTTGGTAGCGCCGTTCGACTTCATCCCAGTCCACCACGTTGTAGAAGGCGGCGATGTATTCGGGACGCCGGCTCTGGTAGCGCAAGTAGTATGCATGCTCCCACACGTCCAGACCCAGTATCGGGGTGTTACCAGCCATGAGCGGCTGTTCGGGTTGCCCGTGCTTTCCACGGCCACCTTGCCTTGTGGCTTCACGCTCATCCATGCCCAGTCGCTGCCGAAGCGTGCCAGCGCGGCCGGCGTGGCCGCCGACATTGTTGCGGATGGCCGTGCGCAGGGGCTCGGGTGCCAGGCCGATACCGGCCACCAAGGCTTCCACGGAAGAGGCGGCATCCGTCCCATTAACGCTGAGACGTGAGCCGACGCAGGACGTCCAGAAGCTTCACCGCAGGCTGGGGCAATAGCCCGTGGCTTCGCCGATAGACCTGCAATTGGCGGCGCTTGACCACGCCGGCCACCGGTAGCCGGTCTATCCAGCCAGCCTGCCGTTCCGGCTCGTACAGCGGTTCAGCCAGCCATCCGAGGAAGCCGCCGTGCGAAATCAGGCTCTTGTTCGTGATGTTCGAGCGGGTCTTGACGATTACCTCCGGCATGGGCAATCCGGCCTTGGCGAACTCTTTGGACAAGTCCTCGTAGGGGGCGGTCCCTTCGGGCGAGAGTACCCACTTGTAGTCCAGGGTGTCTGCCAGGGTGATGACGTTGTTGGCGCGGAGGGGATGTGACGGGGCCGCGACGATGTAGCTCGCGTCTTCCCAATGGCAATCCGGGATTGCGCAGATATCGGGGCTGGCCGGCATGGAAGCGCCCACGGTAAGGTCGACCTCCCGGTTGACGAGCGCATCGACGAGCACGTCGGCGATTCCTTCGACGATATGCACCTGCAGCTTGGGCCATTGTTCCAGTACCTGGGCGATGGCTTGAGGCAGGATTTGTCCGACCGCGCTGGCGATCGCACCGACGCGGATCGTACCGCGCGCCAGGCCGCGCAGTTCGTCGATTTCTTCGGTAGCGGCCTCGGCTTCTTTCTGGATCAACGCGGCGCGGGGCAGCAGGGTCTCGCCCGCGGCGGTCAGCTTCATGCCGGTCAGGTAGCGCTCGAACAGCGGCATGCCGATCTGCTCTTCCAGCTTGCGTATGGTCCGGCTCAGGGCCGGCTGGGTGATGTTGAGTTTCTGGGCTGCGCGCCCCAGAGTGCCGTACTGGGCAACCGCAAGAAAGGCATCGAGGGGGCGGATGTGGATGGTCATGCCGAAACTTAATGGCGCCCACCGGAAAAAGCAATATTCAGTGCCGCTCTGCCTTACGCATACTCCGCGCATCGTAAACGAGGAGCCAGGAGCGCAAGCAGTGAGGAGCATCATCGTTACAGGAGCCGCCAGGGGCATAGGGCTGGCGTTCGCACGACGTTTCGCGGCCGACGGGTTCGACGTCGCCATTCTCGATAGCACGGGCGCCGAGCAAGCCGCGGCATCTATGGCGCGCGAGGGACTGAGCGCTACCGGCTATTCCGGCGACGTGACGGAGGAGGCGGATTGGATGCGCATCGTCGAAGACCTGTCCGCGAAAGGGAATGCGCTCTACGGACTGGTCAACAACGCGGCGATGTTCGCGAGCCTGCCCATGCAGCCGTCCACGCAGATTTCCAAGGAAGACTGGATGCAGGTCATGGCGGTCAATACCGCGGGTCCGTTCCTGGGCATCAAGGCATGTTCGCCAGCCATGCGAGCGGGCGGCGGTGGGCGTGTGGTGAACATCGCGTCCACCTCGCCCTTGAAGGGCGTGACCGGGATGCCTCACTACGTGGCCAGCAAGGGCGCGGTGATCGCGCTTACGCGAAGCCTGGCCAGGGAACTGGGCCCAGCGGGCATCACGGTCAATGCGATCGCCCCGGGATTCACGCTGTCGGACGGCATCCTCACGAACAAGGAGCATGTCGATCAGTTCCGCGACGTGGGCAAGAGCGCGCGGGCGTTGAAGCGGGACCAAATGCCGGAAGACCTGGTCGGCGCGGCTTCGTTCCTGCTGGGGCCCGATGCGGCATTCATGACGGGTCAGACGCTCGTCGTCGATGGTGGAGCCATTTTCGTCTGATCACAAAAACCATCAGAAACCTGGAGTCGAGACCATGAAAAAAACAATCACGGCCGCTGCCGCGGCATTCATGCTAGCGAACACGCCGGCCTTTGGCCAGGCGTCGAAATATCCTGCCAAGCCGGTCCGCATCGTGTCGGCGTTTTCCACCGGATCGGGGGCCGACGCGATGTTGCGCATCGTGGCCGATCGCCTGTCCAAGGCATGGGGCCAGGCCGTCGTCGTCGAGAACAAGCCAGGGGGCACGGGTTTCATCGCGGCCGCCGACGTCATGCGCTCGCCAGCCGACGGCTATACGCTCTTCCACGCGGATGGCCTCAACTTCACCGCGGTGCCGCATCTCTACAAGAAGATACCCTACGACGCCCAGAAGGATTTCGTGCCGGTGATTCCTTTGCATCACAGCAACTTTTTCATCGCCGTGTCGTCGCAGTCGAAATGGAACAGCGCCGGCGATCTGCTGGCAGCGGCGAAGGCAGCCCCCGGCAGGGTGACATACGGCTCCTGGCAAATCGGGAGTGTGGCGCATTTGGCGGGTGCGGCATTGGAGACCGCCTCGGGCACCCATATGACGCATGTTCCGTTCAAGGACGTAGGCCAGCTGTATGCCTCGGTAGCCAACGGCGACGTCGATTGGGCGTTCGGGACGCCGGGCAGTGCCGGTCCTTTGCAGCAGGCAGGCAAGCTCAAGTTCATCGGCTGGGCCGGCACGGAGCGTCTTGCCACCTATCCGGACGTGCCGCTGGTTGGTGAAAGCGGCGGGCCGGCGGGGTTCCAGGTGTCGGGATGGGTGGGGCTGTTTGCGCCGGCAGGTACGCCCAAGACGCTGGTCGATCAGGTCAACAAGGATGTGACCGCCCTCTACAGCCAGGCGGACATTCCGCCGAAGATGATCCAGTTCGGCTACATGCCGCTGCTGATCAAACCTCAGGAAGTCTCGGCGCTGATCCGCAAGGAGTCCGAGGCTTACGCGAAGATCGTGAAGGAAAACAACCTGACGCTGGACCAGTAGGCGCGGTCGTGTCCGGACCGACCGTCGGGAAATCTTTGAGGATGGAATCTTGAAACTGGGAAATACCGATACATACCGGCAGCCGGAACTGCTGATCGGGGGCGATCCCCGGGGGCTCGATGGCCGGGATGCCATGCCGGTCGTGAATCCGGCGACCGGCGGTGCGCTGTGTCTGCTTCCGCTGGCAAGCCGGCAGGACCTGGACGATGCGCTTGAAGCCGCGCAAAGGAGCTTCACGGAATGGAGGCGGGTGGCGCCGGTCGATCGGGGGCGGATCCTGCGCCGGGCGGCCGACCTGATGCGCGGCAGCGTCGAGCGGATTGCCCGGCTGATCACCCTGGAGGTCGGCAAACCCATTGCCGAGTCCCGCCAGGAGGCGGCGCTGGCCGCGGAGACGCTCGACTGGTTCGCGGAAGAGGGGCGCCGCGCGTATGGGCGGATACTGCCATCGGGACTGGGCAAGACCCAGTTCATGGTGGTCAAGGAGCCGGTGGGGCCCGTGGCGGCATTCGCGCCCTGGAATTTTCCAACGGTCAACGCGGCCCGCAAGATAGGTTCGGCGCTGGCGGCTGGGTGCCCCTGCATTCTGAAGCCAGCGGAAGAGGCACCCGCGGCGGCGCTGGAAGTGGCCAGGGCACTGCTGGAGGCCGGCCTGCCGCGCGGAGTCCTGTCTGTCGTGTTCGGCGTGCCAGCGGAGGTTTCCGAGCATCTTCTGGCATCGCCGATCATACGGAAGGTGTCCTTCACCGGATCCATTCCCGTCGGGCAACATCTGATGAAACTCGCCGCGGCCTCCGGCAAGCGGACCACCATGGAGCTGGGCGGACATGCGCCGGTGCTTGTGTTCGGCGATGCCGATGTCGAGCAAGCGCTGGATTTGGCCGTTGCCTCGAAATACCGGAATGCCGGCCAGGTGTGTGTAAGTCCGACACGTTTTTATATCCACGAAAGCATCCATGAACGCTTTGTCCAGGGTTTCGAGCAGCGGGTGCGGACCATTTCGGTAGGCGACGGGCTGGCCGAAAGTACCCGCATGGGGCCGCTAGCGCACGATAGGCGCAGGGCTCCCCTGGAAAGCCTGATCGAAAATGCGCTGGGCGGCGGCGGCCGCCTCGTCAGCGGTGGCAAGGCCATCGAGTCGGGTGGTTATTTCTTCGAGCCGACGGTACTCGCCGACGTGCCGGAGTCCGCCAGGGTGATGAACGAAGAGCCTTTCGGCCCCCTGGCGCTGTTGAACGCCTTCACGTCGACGGACGAGGCGATCGCACGGGCGAACCGGCTGCCATTCGGCCTGGCAGCATACGCCTTCACCCGCTCGACGGACGTGGTGAGGCGGGTATCCCAGGAGGTCGAGGCCGGCATGCTGGGTATCAATTCCTTCATGATCTCGGTTCCCGATGCGCCATTTCTGGGAATCAAGGAAAGCGGCCATGGTGCTGAGAATGGCATCGAGGGGCTCGAAGCCTGCCTGGTGACCAAGCTGGTTTCCGTGGCTTGATCAGGATGCGGGTGCGTGCATGCCCCGCACGATGCCCACCACCGCGGCGACCAGGAAATCCAGGTCGTCCCGGCCTATGGTGAAGGCCGGCGTCAGGTAGACGATGTTGCCGAAGGGCCGTACCCAGACGCCGGCGTCGACCAGCCTGGCACGCAGGGCGTCGCGGTCGAACGGTCCGGCCAGCTCGACCGCGGCGATGGCGCCCAGCACGCGGACGTCGCGCACCCACGGCAGGTCGCGGCAGGGAGCGAGGCCGGCTTCCAGCGCGCGGGACAGGGCCGCCACCTGTTCCAGCCGCGGTTCGCGTTCGAACAGGTCCAGCGAGGCGTTGGCGGCGGCGCAGGCCAGGGCGTTGCCCATGAAGGTGGGGCCGTGCATCAGGGCGTGGCCGGGATCGTCGGACCAGAAGCCGTCGAACACGCGTTGGCTGGCCACGGTGGCGGCAAGCGGCAGGGTGCCGCCGGTCAGGGCCTTGGACAGCGTGATGATGTCGGGCCGCGCATCGGCCTGCTCGAACGCGAACATCGTGCCGGTGCGGCCGAAGCCGGTGAAGATCTCGTCGTAGATCAGCAGCAGGCCGTGGCGGTCCGCCAGCGCGCGCAGGCGGGCCAGCACTTGCGGCGGGTGCATCAGCATGCCGCCTGCGCCCTGGACCAGCGGTTCGACCAGGATGCCGGCCAGTTCGTGGGCGTGCCGGCGCAGCAGCGCGTCCAGCTCGGCTTCCGAGGCGTCGTCGCGCGGCAGCGGGGCGATCACGTGTTGGGTCAGGAGGCCGTGGAACAGGCTGTGCATGCCGTCTTCCGGATCGCAGACCGCCATCGTGCCGAAGGTGTCGCCGTGGTAGCCGCCGCGGAAGGCCAGGAAGCGCGAGCGCTGGCGCTCGCCCTGGTTGAGCCAGAACTGCACGGCCATCTTCATCGCCACCTCGACCGCCACGGAGCCCGAGTCGGTGTAGAACACGCGGTCGAAACCCGGGCCCAGCAGCGCGCACAGGCGCTGCGCCAGCCGCGCGGCGGGCTCGTGCGTCAGCCCGCCGAACATCACGTGGGGCATCGCATCGAGCTGGCCGCGCACGGCCCGGGCGATGGCGGGATGGTTGTAGCCATGGCAGGCGGTCCACCACGAGGCCACGCCATCCACCAGGCTGCGGCCGTCGGCCAGTTCGATGCGGCTGCCGTGGGTACGGACCACGGGCAGCGGCGGCGCGGCGGTCTTCATCTGGGCATAGGGCAGCCAGACGTGGCGGGCGCCGTCGGCGACCCAGGCGGATGGGGGTGTGCGCATGTTCGTCCTGCGCCGGCCGCGGCGCCAGGCCGGGCCGGTCGTTCCTCTACAATGACATGCATTCTACGGTGCGGGCGTCCCCAGGCGCATCGCCGGACCATGTCTATATTCGATTCCCTGTTCGCCCAAGAGCTCGACCGCGCGGTCCAGCGCCAGACGCGGCGCCGTTTGCGCACCACCGCCGCGCCGCGCGGCGGGCGCGTGACGTTCGAAGGCCGCGACGTCGTCGATTTCTCCAGCAACGATTATCTGGGCCTGGCCGGCCACCCCTTGCTGGCCGAACGCGTGGCCGAATGGACCGCGCGCCATGGCGCAGGCGCGCGCGCCTCGCGTCTGGTGTCGGGCAACCTCGACCTGCACCTGGCCGTCGAGGCCAAGCTGGCCCGTTTCAAGGGCACCGAGGCGGCGCTGCTGTTCGCCTCGGGCTGGCAGGCCAACGCCGCCGTGCTGCCGGCCTTGCTGCGCCTGCCGGGCCAGGGCGACCCGCTGGTGTTCTGCGACCGGCTGAACCATGCCAGCCTGCACCACGGCTGCCAGGCCGCCGGCGTGCGGCAGATACGTTTCCGGCACAACGATCTCGATCACCTCGATGCACTGCTGGCCGAGCGGGCCGGCCAGCCCGGCCCGCGCCTGATCGTGACGGAAAGCGTGTTCAGCATGGATGGCGACCGTACCGACGTGGCGGCGCTGTGTCGGGTGGCCGAACGCCACGGCGCCTTCGTCTACCTGGACGAGGCCCACGCGACCGGCGTGCTGGGGCCGCGGGGGGCCGGGCTGGCAAGCCTGGGCGACGGCAGGGTCGATCTGGCCATGGGCACCTTCAGCAAGGCCATGGGCGGTTTCGGGGCCTACGTGGCGGGATCGCGGCAATTGTGCGACTACCTCGTGAACACCTGCTCGGGGTTCATCTACACCACCGCCTTGCCGCCGCCCGTGCTGGCCTCCATCGATGCCGCGCTCGATCTGGTGCCCGGCATGGAAAGGGAAAGGCAGCGGTTGGCGGGGCTGGGCGACGGACTGCGGCGGGCGCTGGCGGACCAGGGCCTGGAGACGGGCGCTTCGTCGACGCAGATCGTGCCCGCCGTCGTGGGTGAAGCGGGCGCGGCGCTGGCCCTGAGCGACGGCCTGCGCGAGCGCGGCCTGCTGGCGGTGGCGATCCGTCCGCCCACGGTGCCGGCGGGCACGAGCCGGCTGCGGATCGCGCTCAGCGCCGCGCATGATGAAGAGGACGTGGGGCGGCTGGTCCGCGCCATCGCCGACCTGCGCACGCAAGCCGCGAGCGCGAGCGGAGGCCGGTCATGACCGGCGGCGCGCGCCTGCCGCTGGTGTTCCTGCATGGCTGGGGATTCGATGCCTCGACCTGGGCGCCCATGCGCGCCCACCTGGACGGCTGGGAGGTCCATGCCGACGACGCAGGCTATTTCGGGCCAGCCGTGGCCGCCGAACGCCCGGCCGCCTACGTGGCCGTGGGGCATTCGCTGGGCGCCATGCGCGGCCTGGAAGACGAGGGCGGTGGTTGCCGCGGCTTCGTCCTGATCAACGGCTTTGCGCGTTTCGCGGCCTCCGGCGATTTTCCCGCGGGAGTCGCCCCCAGGGTGCTGGACCGCATGCTGGCCCGTCTGGCGGCCGATCCCGTCGCCGTGGTGGGCGAGTTCCGCCGGCGCTGCGGTGCCGATGGCGCCGTCGATGCGGCTAAGCTGGACGAGGCCGCCCTGGCCGCCGGCCTGCGCTACCTGCGTGAAGGCGATGCGCGCGCGGCCTGGGCCGGCCGGCGCGTCCCGGCCTGCGTCCTGGCGGGCGACGCCGATGCGGTCGTCACGCCGGCGCTCACGGCCGCCTCGTTCGGGGACCGGGTCTCGTGGTGCGCCGGCGGCGGGCATTTGCTGCCCCTGACGCATCCCGAGTGGTGCGCCGGCCAGGTCCGCGCGTTCGCGAGTGAACTGGCAAGCGCCGTGGACCACGCATGACGGGGCCGGTCCATGGGCGAGCGGTGGCGCGCCGCTTCGGCGATGCGGCGGGACGCTACGAACGGCACGCGGGCTTGCAGCGCGACGTGGCCGAAGAACTGGCCGCGCGCATCGCCCGCCTGCCGCTGCCGGAGCGCCCGCGCATCCTGGAGATAGGTTGCGGCACGGGATTCCTGGCCCAGGCCCTGGCGCGCCGGCTGGGGCCGGCATGCTGGACGCTGACGGACGTCTCGCCCGCCATGCTGGAGACCGCACGGCGGCGCCTGGCACTGCCCGGCACATGCCGTTTCGCGGTCATGGACGGCGAGCATCCCGATACGGGACTGGGCGAATTCGACCTGATCTGCTCCAGCATGGCGGTGCAATGGTTCGGCGACCTGGACGCGGGGCTGGCGCGGCTGGGCGGCCTGCTGGCCCAGGGCGGCTGGATGGCGGTGGCCACGCTGGCCGACGGTACCTTCGCCGAGTGGCGCGCGGCGCATGCGGACCATGGGATGGATGCCGCGGTCCGCGACTATCCCCGTCCGGCGGACATCGGCGCCGCGCTGCCCGGCCTGCGCCGTTTCATGCAGGCCGAAAGACGGGTGCAGCCGCATCGCGACGGCATGGCGTTCCTGCGCGGGCTCAAGGCGATAGGCGCGGATGCGCCCGCGCCGGGCCGCCGTCCGCTGCCGCCCGCGATGTTCAAGCAGATACTGCGCAGTTTCGACACACGGGGGGCAAGCGTGACCTACCATCTGGCCTACGGCACCTGGAACAAGAGCGACGCGCCGCGCGGCGTATTCGTGACCGGCACCGACACCGGCATCGGCAAGACGCTGGTGTCGGCGGTGCTGGCGCACGCCTGGCAGGCCGACTACTGGAAGCCTCTGCAAACCGGCGTGGCGACGGAGCCCGACGACACAGGCACGGTGGCACGGCTGGCCGATCTTCCGCCCGAGCGCATCCACGCGCCCCACGCGGTGCTGCAGGCGCCGCTGTCGCCCTGGGCGGCCGCGCGCGAGGAAGGCGTGACCCTGGACATGGCCGGCATCGAGCTGCCCGACACGCGCGCGCCGCTGGTCGTGGAGGGCGCCGGCGGGCTGCTGGTTCCCATCGACGACCGCGCCACCATGATCGACCTGATCGTCCGCCTGGGGCTGCCGGTGGTGCTCGTGGCGCGCAGCACGCTGGGCACGCTCAATCACACGCTGCTGTCGCTGGAGGCGCTGCGCGCGCGCGGTATCCCGGTGGCGGGCGTGGTGATGAGCGGAGAGCCCTCGGCCGGCAACCGGCTCGGCATCGAGCAGTTCGGCAAGGTGCGCGTGTTGGCCGAAATCCCGCATCTGCCCAGGGTCGATGCCGACGCGGTGGTGGCCCTGGCGCGCGGCATCGAGCCGCTGGACCGGGTGCTGCGGGCGGCCGGAACCGCGCGCGCCTGAAACCGGCCCTCAGCGCCTGCCGGCGTCCTGGCCGTACAGCATGCGCACGTGCTTGCGCATGTGCTGGAGATAGGCGCTGACCGCCTGCGGCAGGCGCCGGCGGCCCAGCACGCAGACGTCCACGCAGGTCTTGCCCAGGATGGGATGCGACAGCGGGATGCTGACCAGGTCGCCCGCATCCAGTTCATGATGGATGGACATGTGCGACAGGATGGTGATGCCGCCCTGGTTGCGCGCGTAATTCTTCATGGCGGCGATGGAGTTGGTCACCATGGCGGGTGCCACCCGCAGGCGTTCGCCCGCGCAGATGGAGTCGATCAGCCGGCGTATGCCGAAGTCCGAGGCAGGCAGCGCCGTGCGGTGGTTCATCATCTCGCGCAGCGAGATCGCCTTGCGGCGCGCCAGTTCGTGCGTGGGCGCCATCACCGCCTCCAGCGGCGCCGAAATGCGCAGCGCGCATTCGATGGCGTCGTGCGGCGTGGGGGTGAACGCCAGGCCAAGGTCGGCGTCGCCGCTGGTGACCGCGGCCAGCGTGGTCTCGGTGCCGGCCACGACGATCTCGAAGGTCACGCCGGGATAGCGCTGCTGGAACCCGGCCACGGTCTGGGTCACGAACTCGATCTGGCCTTCGGTGGAATACAGCTTCACGTGGCCGTTGCGCAATCCCTTCAGCGCCTCGAGCTCGGCCAGCATGCGCCGCTGGCCGTGCAGCACTTCCTCGGCATAGTGCAGGCAGACCTCGCCCGCGGGCGTCAGCACGACGCCGCGGCTGGACCGGTCCAGCAGCTTGATGCCCAGTTCGCCTTCCAGGCGCTTGATGTGCTTGCTCAGGGCCGATGGCGCGATGTCGAGCCGCTCCGATGCTCGCCGTATGCCCTTGCATACCGCGACTTCATAGAAGCTGGCCAGGTCAGCCGGATTCATGCAGGTTCCCCATGTCGGTGCCGTGCACCGGCCTCGTGCGACCGGTGTCCAAGGATGTAGCGTCGCATGCCCCGGTCTCGTGCGGGTGTTCTCGTATCGAGAACATGGTGTGCGTGTCCCTTGTCTTGTTGGGGGGAAGGGATCTCCCGATAATTTTTTTGCCGCCGAGCCGCCCGGCAAGACCGGCGCCAACGTGGCGCAGCAGCCGGGCGGTTCGTCCGTTTCCCGCCAGTCATTATCGAGGCCCCTCATGTCCACAAGCAAGATTTTCATGTCCGACGCCGTCGCCAAACCCAAGGCGCCGCTCTCGCACGCGGTCGTCGCCGGAGACTTCGTCTTCGTCTCGGGCACCACGCCCTTCGACGCCAATCGCGAGCTGGCGCCGACCTTCTCCGAGCAGATGCACCAGGTGATGAAGAACCTCAGGCAGATCCTGGGCGAATGCGACAGCTCGCTCGACAAGGTGGTCAAGGCCAACGTGATCCTGACCGACATCAGCCGCTTCAACGAGATGAACGAGATTTATCGCGGCTATTTCCAGGAAGGCAAGTTTCCCGCCCGCACCACCATCGAGGCACCCCTGGCGATCGCCGGGATGATGCTGGAGATCGAGGTCGTGGCGACCCGCTAGGCCGGCTGGCGGCGCACGGCTCCCGCGCGCCGCCGATGCTTCTTTCCCTTTTTCGCTCAAGGTATCGAACATGAAGATGTCGTTGAGTTCGTCGCTTTTCGCGCGGCGCGCCACCGGTGCCGTGCTTGCCTGCGCCGCCGCGGTCTGTGCCGCCACTGCCACGGCGGCCGACACCTATCCCAGCCGTCCCATCAAGATCATCGTGCCTTTCGCCGCCGGCGGCGGCAGCGACGTGACTGCGCGGCTGATCGGCAGGAAGCTGCAGGAGGCCTATGGCCAGGCCGTCGTCGTCGAGAACCAGCCGGGCGCCAGCACCCAGATCGCGACCCGCAACGTGATCCGGTCGGCGCCCGACGGCTACACGCTGCTGCTGGCGACCACCTCGGTCGTCAACAACACGCACCTGTATCCCAAGCTCGACTACGACGCCATGAAAGAGCTGGTGCCGGTGGTGGGCATCGTCGACGTGCCGCCGTTCCTGGCCGTGGGGCCCGGCATCAAGGCGACCAACGTCAAGGACTTCATCGCCGAGATCAAGGCCAAGGCCGCCACCGAGAAAGGCGTGACCTTCGGCTCGGCCGGCCCCGGCAGCACGCTGCACCTGGCTTCCGAATGGCTGGTCAAGCAGCTCGGCATCAAGGCCGTGCATTCGCCCTACAAGGGCAGCGGCCCGGCATCGGTGGCGCTGGCCCAGGGCGACATCGACTTCAGCTTCGACAACATCCCGCCGCTGCGTCCCATGGTGGATGCGGGCAAGGTGCGCCTGTTGATGGTGGGCGCGCGCAACCGCTTCCCGAGCACTCCGGCGCTGCCGACCCTGAAGGAGTCGGGACTGCCGGACGAGGAACTGTCCAGCTGGTTCATCCTGATGGCCCCGGCGCAGACCCCGCCCGCCGTGGTGGCGTCCATCAACAGCGAAGTGAACAAGATCCTGAAGAAGCCGGACGTGCGCAGTTCGCTGATCGACCTGGGGCTTGCGCCCATGGACACCTCGGTGGACGATCTGAAGAAGCGCATGCGCAATGACTTCAACATGTGGGGCGGCATCATCAAGGATGCCAAGGTGACGCTGGAGTGAGCATGGGGGAAAGCAAGGTCGACGGTGGCTACGCCCATATCGGGCGGCCGCTGGCCCGGGTGGAGGATGCCCGCCACCTGGCAGGCGGGGGCGCCTTCGTGGCGGACATCCAGGTGCCGGAATGCCTGGAAGTGGCGTTCTGCCGCAGCCCGGTGGCCCATGGCCGCCTGAAGGGCGTGACGCTGCCGCCGGAATTGCCGGCCGGGACGTTCTGGACCGCGGCCGACATCGCCGGCCTGGCCTTGCCCATCTACTGCGCGCTGTTGCGTCCGGAGTTCAACGGCGCGCCGTATCCGCTGCTGGCCGACGGCAAGGTGCGTTTCGCCGGCGAGCCCGTGGTCCTGGCGCTGGGCGCGACCCGCGCCGAGGCCGAGGAGCGCGCCGAGCAGGTGCAACTGGACATCGAGCCGCTGGCCGCGGTGGTCGATGCCTGGGACGAGGTCGAACATCCGGGCGTGCCGCTGCACGACCACCTGGACTCCAACCTGGTCATGCGCATCGGCCGCGCGCTGGGCGATGCGCAGGCCATCATCGACGACCCCGCCGCGCGAGGCCTGCGCCAGGTCACGCGCCGCCTGTCCATGGGGCGGGTGCTGGCCAGCCCGCTGGAATGCCGGGGCTGCCTGGCCTATCCGGATCCGGCCGGCGGCGTGGTCGTGCACGTGTCCAGCCAACGCCCGCACTTGATCCGCACCTTCCTGGCCGAACAGATTCCGGGCCTGACCGAAGCCGACATCCGCGTGGTCGTGCCGGACGTGGGCGGCGGCTTCGGCTCCAAGAGCAATCTGTATCCCGAGGAAGTCCTGGTGACGGCGCTGGCCTGGAAGCTGCGGCGGCCGGTGCGCTGGATCGAGGACCGCTACGAGCACTTCGTCGCCAGCAACCACAGCCGCCAGCACGAGCAGCGCATCACCGCCTATTTCGACGACACGGGCAGGATCCACGCGCTGGACGCGCTGGTGGTGGTGGACGCCGGGGCCTATTCGGCCAAGACCTCCACCGGCGCGATCGAGGCCAACATGGCCACCAACGTCATGCTCGGGCCCTACGACATCCGCAACTATCGCTTCGAGGCCGTCAGCATCCACACCAACAAGAGCCCCCTGGGGCCTTATCGCGGCGTGGGCCGTCCGGGCGGGTGCTTCGCGATGGAACGCATCATCGAGGAAGTCGCCCGCGAACTGGGTGCCGACCCGCTGGACGTGCGCCGGGCCAACCTGATCTCGCCCGCGCAGATGCCCTATGTGTCGGCCACCGGACTGGCCTACGACTCGGGCAACTATCGCGAGGTCGTCGATGCCGCCGAGCGCTTCGTGGCCGAGAACTGGTCCGCCGCGCGACAGGCCGCCGACGGCGGCCGGGTGGGCGTGGGCTATGCGATGCTGGTCGAGCAGGCCGCGCACGGCGCCGAGGAATGGCGCCGCCGGGGCTCGCCGCTGATCTACGGCCACGAGTCGGCGCGGGCCACGCTGAACATGGACGGCACGCTGGTCATCGAGGTCGGCACGCTGTCGCACGGGCAGGGGCATTTCACCAGCCTGGCGCAGATCGCGGCCGAGATCACCACGCTGCCGGTCTCGGCCATACGCATACGCCAGGGCGATACCTCGGCGGCACCGTATGGCCTGGGCTCGGTCGCCTCGCGTTCCATCGTGATGGCGGGCGGGGCGGTGGCCATGGCCTGCCGCGACATCGTCGGCAAGGCGCGCGCCATCCATGCCGTGCTGCACGAGGCGGACGAGGCGCAGATCGAGGTGCGCGACGGCGCCTGCGTTTCGCCGCAAGGCACGACGTCCTTCGGCGACCTGGCGCGCATCGCCTACGTGGGCGTGAGCAAGCTGCCGCGCTCCATTTCCCCGGGCTTCTCGTTCCAGGCCGACTATCGGCCCAGCGTCGAGACCGGGACGTTTTCCTACACGCTGCATGCCGCGCGCGTCAGCGTCGACCCGGACACCGGCTTCGTCAGGATCCTGGACTACCTGGTCGTGGAGGACTGCGGCACGGTGGTCAACCCCCTGATCCTGGACGGCCAGATACGCGGCGGCGTCGCGCAAGGCATCGGCCAGGCCCTGTATGAAGAAATGATCTATGACAGCAACGGCCAGCCGCAGACCGTGACCTTCGGCGACTACGCCGTGCCCAGCGCGGTCGAGGTTCCGCCCATTTCCATCCTGCACTTCAGCACGCCGTCGCCCCATTCCGAGTTCGGCATGAAGGGCATGGGAGAAGGGGGGGCCGTGGCGCCGCCGGCGGCCATCGCCAATGCCGTGCGCGACGCGCTGGCGGACCTGGGCGTGGACGTGTGCCGCACGCCCATCACGCCCGACTACCTGCTGCGCCAACTGCACGAAGCCGGGCGGGGAGGCACGCGATGAAGCTGCCGCCTTTCGCGCTGCATGTGCCGCGCACGCTGGACGAAGCGCTGGCGCTGCGCGCCGCCCTGGGCAGCGATGCCAAGGTCCTGGCCGGCGGGCAGAGCCTGCTGCCCATGATGCGCTACCGCATGCTGCGCCCCTATGCGCTGATCGACATCACCCGGGTGGCGTCGCTGGCGAACCTGGACACCGCGCCGGCCGTGCGCATGGGCGCGGCCGTCACCCATGCCGACGTCGAACGGTGTACGCAGGCCGGGGCGCTGTTCGACCTGCTGCGCGCGCATGCCGCCGAGATCGCCTTCCTGCCGGTGCGTGGCCGGGGCACCGTGGTCGGCAGCCTGGTCCACGCCGATCCGGCGGGGGACTGGCCGCTGCTGCTGACCGCGCTCGATGCCTCGGTGGAACTGGCCAGCCTGCGGGGGCGGCGTGTCGTCGCCCTGCGCGATTTCATCCGCGGCGCCATGGACAGCGACGTGCAGGTGGACGAGATCGCGCTGGCGGCCACGCTGCCCGAGCGGGCATCGGGCCTGGTCCGATGGGGCCGGTGCAAGCTCATGCACCGGGCGGGCGAATTCGCCTCGGCCAGCGCACTGGCCCTGCAAGGCGCCGATGGCCAGTGGGCATGCTGGCTGGGCGCGATCGATCCTGGTCCGCTGGCCCTGCCGGCCACGGCGGCGCGCCTGGCGGCAGCCGGAGGCCCGACACCCGCCAGGCGCGACGTCGCGGCCTCGGCCCTGGACGAAATCCTGGCCGCCCGGCCGCACATCGATCCGCTGGCGGCATCCCGTCACGCGCAGGCGATGGCCCGGGCGGTCGAACAGGCATGGCAAGGAGTCGCCGCATGAAGATCACATTGACCGTGAACGGCCGCGAAACCGGACTCGACGTCGAACCCTCCGCGATACTGGCCGACGTGCTGCGCGAGCAGTGCCGGCAGACCTCCGTGCACCTGGGCTGCGAGCATGGCGTGTGCGGCGCCTGCAACGTCATCGTCGATGACCAGGTGGTGCGTGCCTGCCTGACGCTGGCGGGTTCGGTGGACGGCTGCTCGGTGACCACGCTGGAAGGCCTGTGCGATGCCACGGCCGACCGGCTGCGCCGGGCCTTCGGCGAACACCACGCCCTGCAATGCGGCTTCTGCACGCCGGGCATGGTCGTGAGCGGATACGACATCGTGCGCCGTGGCCAGTTGCGCGACGAACCGGCGATCCGCCAGTGCCTGTCCGGCAACATCTGCCGCTGCACGGGCTACCACGGCATCGTCGCGGCCGTCGTCGAAGTCGCCAACGAAGAACGACCCATCACCGAGGTGCAAGCGTGAAATCCTTCAATCCCTATGGCATCGTCGGCGCGGCCATCGTGCCGCACGCGCCGCAATTCCTGTCCTTGCCCGAGACCGAGGACCTTGAACAGGTCGCCCGCGTGCGCCGCTCGCTGGAAACCATAGGCGAGCGGCTGCGGGCGCTCGCGCCCGATTGCATCGTCATGGTGTCCAACGACCATGGCGACCACTTCGTCACCCATGGCGTGCCGCCGTTCTGCGTGCACGTGGCCGACCAGGCCGACGGCATGCACAAGCATCGCGGCATGTGGGCCATCGACGGCGCCACCGGCTACGCCCTGGTCCCCGAAATGGAGCGGGCCGGCTTCGACCTGGCCTTCACCATGAACGCCAAGCTGCAGACAGCCTTCACCATACCCTACGAGTTCATGGGCTTCGGGCGCGACGTGCCGCTGGTGGCCCTGTTCGTCAACGCCTACGTGCCGCCCCAGCCCAGCGGGCGCCGCTGCTACGCCTTCGGCGCCGCCCTGCAGACCGCCTTGCAGCGCCTGGGCAAGCGGGCGCTGCTGATCGCCAGCGGCGGCCTGTCCCACTATCCGGGCACGGTGCACTATCCGCATCCCGACCTGGAGACGGACCAGCGCATCTTCGCCGAAATCCAGGCGGGACATCTGACGCACCTGCTCAGCTACGACGACTGGGAGCTGGACCGCACCGGCAACGTCGAGCTGCGCGCGCCGCTGATCCTGGCCGGGGCGCTGGGCGAGAACCGGCCGCCGTTCACGGCGCTGCTGGAGCCGTCGTGGCACCACATCTATGCCTCGGCCGGCTGGGACCTGACCGAGCCGGCGCCGGCGCGCGATCCGCTGCGCTATCCGGCCATGCCGCCGGAACGGGCCAGGCTGGCCGAGGCGGTGCTGGCCCTGCGCACGCGGGCCGAGGCGGCGGAACGCTTCCTGGACGACCCCGCGGCCTTCTGCCGGCCCTTCCTCCTGGCGGACGACGAACGCCAGGCGCTGTGCGCCATGCAATGGGATGTCCTGCGGGACCGCTTCGGCATCCACGCCTTGCTGACCTCCGGCGCGGCCATGCAGATCGGCCTGGCCGCCAAGCGCCGACAGGCCGGATAGAGATTCTTCGCTTCAACATTTTCTTCGGGTATCGGGTATGAAACGCAAAGTAGAAATCGCCGGGGGCGGCATCGCCGGCCTGAGCGCCGGCGCGCTGTTCGCGCGCCGCGGCTGGGAAGTCAACGTCCACGAGCAGGGATCCGAGATCCGCGAAGTGGGGGCGGGCATCTATATCAAGAACAACAGCCTGGAGGTGCTGGAGAAGCTGGGCGTGCTGGACCGCATCCGCGGCCAGGGCACGGTACTCGAGCGGGCGCAGATCCAGTTCGCCGACGGCACGGTCAAGCAGGAGCGGCCGTTGCGGGACAAGTCCCGCGTCCATACCTTCGCCCGGCAGGTGCTGATCGAGGGACTGCGCGACGCCGCGCTCGAGGCCGGCGTGAACATCGTGACCGGCTCGCGGGTAACCGGCGCGCTGCCCGGCAAGGGCCTGCTGACCGCCGACGGCGGGCTGCACGAGGCCGACCTGGTCATCGCGGCCGACGGCGTGCATTCGGCGGTGCGCAATTCGCTGAAGATGGGCGGGGGCTTCACCGAGCTGCCGACCATCATCAACCGCTATCTGATCGAAGGCCGCGCCTTCACGCCCCAGCCCAAGACCGTGGAGCACTGGTCGGGCAACCGGCGCATAGGCGTGACGCCCTCGGGACCGGACCATACCTACGTCTACATGGTCGCCCCAGCCTGGGACGCCACGGCGGCGCGCTTTCCCATCGACGTCGGGGACTGGAGCCGGCGCTTTCCCAGGATCGCCGACCTGATGCCCGTGCTGCACCGGGCCGAGGGCACGCAATACCATTACGGCCTGGTCAAGTGTCCGAGGTGGAGCGCCGGCAACATCGCCATCCTGGGCGACGCCGCCCATGGCCTGCCGCCGACGCTGGGGCAGGGGGCGGGCCTGACGCTGATGAACGCCTACGCGCTGGCGCACCTGGTGGCCGACGCCGACGACGTCGCCGCCGCGGTGTCGGCCTGGGAGCAGCGCGTGCGCTTCATCAGCGATCGCACGCAGGCCTGGGCCGTGCGCTACGATTGGTTCACGCGCCAGTGGCCGACCTCGCTGGATTTCGCGCGGCCGCTGGTGGCCTGGAGCTTCGGCCAGTTCAAGTGCCTGAACGAACGCATGCGCGTGGCCGATCGCGGCCTGGCGCAGGCCGGCATAGACATGATGGGGGAAGCACGGCCATGATCATAGACGGCACCAAGACGCTGGCGGCGCCGCGCGCCCGGGTCTGGGAGGCGCTGGACGACCTGGACTTCCTGCGCCGGACGATTCCCGACTGCCGCGCCATCAGCCGCACCGACGACGGCGGCTACCGGGCCACGATCTCGGCGGGCGTGGGGCCCATACGCGCCAACTTCGAGGTGGCCTTCGCCCGCGCGGTGCAGGCGCAGCAGGAGCGCTTCACGCTGACGGGCCAGGGCTCGGCCGGCGTGGCCGGCGCCGCCACCGGCAGCGTGGCCGTGACGCTGGAGGACATCGCCGGCGGTACCTTGCTGGCCTATCGCGCCGAGACCGAGGTGACCGGCAAGGTCGCCCAGCTGGGCGCGCGGATGATAGACGGCGCCGCACGCAAGTTCTCGGAGCAGTTCTTCGCGAACGTGCAGCGCGAATTGTCGGACGGCGGGGCGCGGACGGCCGCGCCGGCAACCGGGGTCGCGGCCAGCGTCCACGCCGCGCCCGCGGCAGCCGCCGCTTCGCCGGCCGCGGGACGCTGGCAAGGCTGGTGGCTGCCCATCGCCTGCGGGGTGGGTTGCTTCGTCGGCACCTTCTGCGCCAACCTGCTGCGGTGACCGGATGACCAGGCCCGTTCCCCGTGCGGCCGTGTTCGGCCGGCGCCGCGCCATCGTCACCGGCCATCACCTGGCCAGCCAGAGCGCGCTGGATACCTTGCAGGCAGGCGGCTCGCTGGTCGATGCCATGATCTCGGCATCGGCCGTCCTGGCCGTCGCCTTGCCACATGCGACCTCGCTGGGCGGCTGCGGCATGATGCTGTATCACGACGCGGCCTCGGGCACGGTCCAGGCCCTGAACGGCACGGGCCGGGCGCCCGGACTGGCCAGTCCGGGTGTCTTCGCCGACGGCGTCATCGGTCCGCGCGGACCATCGACCTGGGTGGCGCCCGGACTCGTGCGCCTGTGGGACGAGGCGCACCGGCGCCATGGGCGATTGCCCTGGGCCTCGCTGCTGGCGGACGCCGTGCGCCACGCCGCGGACGGCATCGGGTGCTCCAGCGAGATTCATCGCAACCTCAGGAGCGCCAGGCCGGCCGTGGTCCGCCAGCCCGGCTTCGGCTCCCTGTTCGTGCCCGACGGCCGGCCGCTGGCGCCAGGGGACCTCCTGCGCCAGCCCGCCCTGGCCGATACCTTGAAACGCATCGCGCGCGATGGCGCCGACGCTTTCTACCAGGGACCCATCGCCCGCAGCCTGGACGCCTTTTCGCGCGCGCAAGGAGGCCTGCTGCGCATGGATGACATGCTGGCGCAGCGGGCCGGCTGGGCGCCACCGGTCAGCCTGTCCGTGCGGGACAGGCACATCCATGTCATGCCGCCGAATTCCCTGGGGGTGTTGATGCTGGCCCAGCTCGATGCGCTGGCGCCGTACCTGGACGAGCCCGAAGGCCAGCGCGCCTATGCGCAGATCCAGATCGCGCGGCTATGCCTGGAAACCTTCCAGCGCAAGGTGGCCGACCCGGCCGCGCCGTGGCCCGCCACCCTGGACCCTGGGCAGGTCGCGCGGCGCCTGGCCAGCGTGGCGGGCGGGACGCCATCGGGCGCGCGCGATCCCGGCGACACCGCCGGCATCGTGCTGGCGGACGGGCAGGGCAACGCGCTGGCCATGCTGCAAAGCGTGTTCCAGCCCTTCGGCAGCGGCTGCGTGGATCCGGAAACGGGCATCCTGTTGAATAACCGCCTGATCGAATTCGATCTCGATCCGGCCAGCCCCAACGTGCTGGGCCCGGGCAAGCGGCCGGTCCATACGCTGAACCCCTACATCGTGATGGAAGGCGGCAGGCCGGCCATGCTGGGCGTGTCGCCGGGCGGCGTGAGCCAGACCACGACCGGCGTGCAGGTCATCGCCCATGCCTGCTTCGAGAACCTGCCGCTGGCCCAGGCCATCGATGCGCCGCGCTGGAGCATCACGCGCGGCGGCGACATCCTGCTCGAACCCGGCTTCGAGCCGGGCGTGGCGCAGCGGCTGCGCGAGGCCGGCGTGCCGGTGGAAGAGGATTCCCTGCACGAGTTCTACTTCGGGTCGGCCAAGGCCATCCGCATGCGCCACGATGGAACACTGGAGGCGGCGGCCGACCTGCGCCGCCAGGCCTGCGCGCTGGCGGAGTGACAGGCCCTAGATTTCCAGCGTCGCCACCACCGGCGCGTGGTCCGACGGCTGTTCGTTCTTGCGGATCTCGCGCTCGATCACGCACTCGCTGCACACGGCCTTCAGGGTGTCGGACAGCAGGATGTGGTCGATGCGCAGGCCGGCATTGCGGCGGAAGCCGAGTTGCCGGTAGTCCCACCAGCTGAAGGACTTGGGCGGCTGCTCGAACAGCCGGAAGGCATCGTGCAGGCCCACGTCCAGCAGCGAGCGGAACGCGGCGCGCTCGGGTTCGGACACCAGCACGCTGCCTTCCCACTTGACCGGATCATGCACGTCGCGATCATCCGGCGCGACGTTGTAGTCGCCCAGCACCGCCAGGCGCGGGTAGCGGGCCAGTTCCTTCTGCAGTCCTTCGCGGAAGGCGGCGAACCATTTCAGCTTGTATTCGTATTTGTCGCTTCCCACCGACTGGCCGTTGGGGCAATAGGCGCTGACGACGCGCAGTTCGCCGGCCGGGGTATCCAGCGTGGCGGCGATGACGCGCTGCTGGGTGTCCTCGAACCCGTCGATGTTCTTGGCCACGTCCTTGACCGGCTGGCGGGTCAGGATGGCAACCCCGTTGTAGGTCTTCTGGCCGGTGAAGACGGCGTGATAGCCGATTTCCTCCAGGGCCGCGACGGGGAACTTGTCGTCGGGAAGCTTGAGCTCCTGCAGGCACAGGGCATCGACCGGATTGGCCTGCAGATAGGCGATGACCTGCGGCAGGCGCACGTTGAGGGAGTTGATGTTCCAGGTGGCGAGCTTCATCGGGCGAGGCGATTTCTAGTATGGATGCGGGCTAACGGGGGATTCATCGCCCCATCCGCTGGGCTGGCTGCAAAGCCGAGGCGCGCTTGGCGGCCGGATGGATGTCCGCCGCCTTGCGCATGATAGCAGCCTCGATTCGTGCGGACCGAATCGCTCGTCTACCCCGCCCGGCCTCGACCCCGGATGCGCCCGGCCTCGACCCGGCAGCCGGCGGACCCATGGCCGGGAACGTTCAGTCCCACTGTATGCCCAGCTCCTTCACCAGGCCGCCCCATTTGTCGCTTTCCTTCTTCAGGAAGGCCCCGAATTCGGCGGAGCTGCTGGCCACGATTTCCGCGCCTTCCGAATCGATGCGATCCTTGACTTCGGGCAGGGCCATGGCCTTCGCGATGCCGTGGTGCAACCCGTCCAGCAGGGCCGGGGGCAGGCCAGCCGGCGCCACCAGGCCGTGCCAGTTGGAAACCTGCATGGCCGGCACGCCAGCCTCGGCGGTAGTCGGCAAATTGGGTAGCTGGTCGACACGGCGCGGACCCGCCACGGCCAGGCCGGTAAGGCGGCCGGCTTCGATGTGCGAGCGTACCAGCGTGATGTCCGACACCATGACCTGGACCTGGCCGGCCAACAGATCGTTGAGCGCCGGACCCGAGCCGCGGTAGGGCACGTGCACCATCTCGACCCCGGCCACGCGCTTGAACAGTTCGCCGGCCAGGTGGGGAATGGTGGCGTTGCCGGCAGACCCGAAGTTGAGCTTGCCAGGATTGGCCTTGGCGTAGGACACCAGTTCGCCCAGGGTCTTGATGCCGGTTCGGGGGTTGACGACGATGATCTCGGGTACGCCGATGACCTGCGACACCGGGACCAGGTCCTTGAACGGATCGTAGGGCATCTTGCGCGCGATATGCGGCGCCACGGTCAGCGCGCCGGCCAGCGAATAGCCCAGGGTGTAGCCGTCGGGCGCCGACCGGGCGACTTCGGACAGCCCGGTCAGGCCGCCCGCGCCCGGGCGATTCTCGACGATCACCGGCTGGCCCAGGATCTTGGTCAGGCCGTTCCCAAGCAGGCGGCATACCGTGTCCGCGGAGCCGCCCGGCGCCAACGGCACGATGATGCGGATGGGGCGCGAGGGGAACTTGTCGGCCGCGCGCACCGGAAACATGGCCGTGGCCAGGGGGAGCGCCATGGCGCCAAGCGTGAGGACGCGTCGTCGTTGATCGATCACGTGGGGTTCCTTGTCTCGTGTCCGGCGGGCTTCGGAAGCGCCCGGTGGCCGGTTATCGTTGATCTGGTGCCCGCGCGTGGCGCGGGCACCGTGTACGCGCACTGTAGGCAATGCGATGCGCGCGGGCTATCCGCGCTCGCGTCAAAGCTGATATGCCTGAATTTGCAGGGGGAGGCCCGCATGAACCCCCGGCGCCTATTTCGTCACCGCCACCGTGCCCTTCATCAGCGCCGCATGCCCCGGGAACGAGCAGAAGAACGCGTAGTTTTCCCCCGCCTTGAGCTTGCTCGTATCGAAGGTGACGGAGTCGGATTCGCCGCCGCCCACCACCTTCGTATGCGCGATCACGCGCGGATCGCCCGGCTTGAGGTAGTTCTTGTCCAGCCCCGCGGGAATGCCGTCGGCCGCGATGCCCTGCACGTCCGCGGCCTTGCTCAGCACCCAGTTGTGGCCCATGGAGTTCCGGGGCAGCTTGCCGGTATGCGTGAGCTTGACCGTGAACTGCTTGCAGCTCTGCGGCACGTCCATGCTGGTCTTGTCGAACTTCATGGCGTCGTTGCCCGCGATGTCCACGTTGCAGGTGGCGGCGAAGGCGGGGCTGGCCAGCGTGGCGGCCAGCAGCAGCGCCGGGGCGGTGTGCAGGATCTTCATCAGGTTCTCCTTCAGGAATGTGGATCGAAACGCGGACGGATCAGCAGCGGGAAGAAGCGCCACACATACAGCGCGAACCCCAGGATCCAGGCCACCGCCGATGCGTGCAGGATGCCCGTCGTCCAGACCGTGGGCAGCAGGGCGGCCAGGCGCAGCGCCGCCGCCGCGATCACCAGCACGTAGGCAGCCACCATGCTGCGGTCGGTGCGCAAGGGCCGGCCGAGGTGGCCCAGCGCCGTGCGGGTGACCATGCCGATGATCAGCACGGCAAAGCCCGCCGCGCCGATGACGTGCGCCGGCCAGGCCAGGCGCGGGACCCAGCCCGCCGCGTGCGCCGCGGCCACCAGCAGGCCGGTGCCCAGCGCGGCGTAGCCCGCGTACAGGATCCACAGCAGCGGCACGCGCCGCACCGCCCAGGGCCGCCACGCCAGCAGTTGCCAGCAGGTCAGCATGCCAGTGGCAGCAAGAGCCAGGCCCGCCCCCGGCATCCAGCCCGCCAGCAGGAGCGTGATCGCCAGCAGGCCGGCGCCGAGCTGCCACTGGCCGCTGCGGGTATGCATGGGAATGTCCAGGCCGGCCACGGCACGCATCGCGAAGAAGGGAATCACGCGCCGCGCCACCAGCAGCGCGATCACCGCCATGCACAGCAACCCGAGGTTGAAGCGTGCCAGCAGCAGGGCGTAGTCGCCCCGCAGGACCGTATGGAGGTAGAGGACGTTCGCCGCGCCCAGAGCAAGGACGAGCACCGGTATGCCGTAGTTGCGCCGGCTGTGTGCCGGATAGATGGAGCGGCCCAGGGCCACGGCGGCGATGGCGAAGAACGCGGTCTCGCTGCACGCGGCAACCCAGAATCCCGCGCTGCCGGGCACCAGATAGCCGGCCCGCGCCAGCAGCCACAGGGTCGTCAGTCCGCCCAGGGCCTTGCCGCGCAGCGGATTGATGCCGGTCCAGTTGGCGCCGGCGGTGAACAGAAAGCCGACGGCGATGGTGGCGATGAAGCCCCAGAGCATCTCATGGGCATGCCAGGCCACGCCACCGAGCGGTCCGGCCAGCGTCCGCGGCGCAAATACCCAGAGCAGGATGGAAATGGCCGCCCACAGGCAACCCGCCAGGTACAGGGGCCGGAAACCGAGTTCCAGGAAAGCCAGCCACTGCGGGGGCGGTGGAGGGGAGGGGACGGGTTCTTCGACTTCCAGCAGGATGGCCATGGGCCGGCTCCGTAGGTGGGCGTCCGGTTTGAAGATGTATGCTAAATGAATCTTATGGAGGGTAATCCCAATACCGCTGACGACAGCGGGGATTTTCCAGCGGGAATCCAGCGAGCGCGGGCGGGCCGTGGGACCGGGGGGCATCGTCAAGCAGATCCAGACCGTGCAGGCCGATTATGATTTCTACGATAACGACGCCAAGACCAACTACGGCGTGCTGACCATCGACCAACTGGTCAAGACCAATCTGTACGACGCGGTGGTCGACGCCTACAAGTAGCCCGGGCGTGGAACCGGCCGGCGGCGCCGCACCATGCGGCCGCCGCCGGACTGGCGTATAAAGACAGGTACGACAAGGCAACGCGCTCGGCCTGGAGACTGGAGCGCCCATCGGTTCAGTCGGTGCGATCATGGCCCTCAGACACGCAAGTCCGCTCGAAGCGATCGACCTGCATGCCAGCGACGAACAGCGCGGCACGCATGCAAGCAGCAGCCTGCTCCGCACGGACGGTCTGCAGCTCATGCAGCTGGTGCTTCCCGCGGGGCACGAATTGCCGGAGCATCACGTGCCCGGCGAACTGACCATCCAATGCCTGGCCGGCGAAGCCCTCGTCACCACGCCGCACGGCAGCTGTGGGCTGCGCCCCGGCCAGCTGGTCGCGCTGCTCGGCCAGGAGCCGCACGCGGTGCGGGCGCTGGCAGACACCACGCTGCTGGTCACGCTGGTCCGCAAGCCCGGCGACGCGGGCCCCGGCGCCGCCTGACCGACCATCCTGGAGAAATCAATGCAGCCCGAATCCGACCGCGCATCGCCGGTGTGCTATGCCGAGCAGGCCGACGCCGCGTACATGGGCCAGCTCTCGCGCGAGGAATTGCTGGCGGCGCTGGACGAATTGCTGGAGGCCGAGCGGGCCGGGGCCCGCGTGGCCGAGGAAACCGTGGCGCAATTGCGCGATCCGGCCGAGCGCGCGCTGATGGAAACCATCCGGCAGGACGAAGTGAAGTGGTGCGGCATGCTGATCGCCGCCATCAAGTCGCTGGACGCCAAGCCCGGCTCGCGCACGGGGGCCTTCCATGGCAAGGCCATGGCCATCGCCGACCTGCCCGCGCGGATGGCGTTCCTGAATCGCGGGCAGGCCTGGGTGGTCAGGAAGCTGGAGGCCCTGGTGCCCAAGGTCAAGGAGGCCGGCATCCAGGACGATCTGCTGGCGATGCTGGCCGCGCATCGCGAGAACATCGATCGTGTCGAGGTCCAGCTGGCCGCGGCGGGCAAGTCCTGAAGATCGCCGTCTACGCCATCTGCCGCGACGAGGCGGCCCATGCCGAACGCTTCATGGCGTCCTGCGCGCAGGCCGACGCGGTGGTGGTCGCGGACACGGGGTCGGCCGATGGCGGCATCGAGCGCCTGGAAGCCCTGGGCGCATGCGTGCATCGCTTGTCCATCGAGCCCTGGCGCTTCGACGATGCCCGCAACGCCGCGCTGGCGCTGGTGCCAGGGGATGTGGACGTGTGCGTGTCGCTGGACCTGGACGAGATCCTGTGCCCGGGCTGGCGACGGGCCCTGGAGGCCGCCTGGGCGCCGGGCACCACGCGCGCGCACTACGAATTCGTGGCCGCCTTCCATGCGGACGGCAGCCCGGCGATACGCTTCCTGAACAACCGCATCCATGCCCGCCACGGCTACCGGTGGCGCCACGCCTGCCACGAAGGTATCTATCCGGACCGCATCGTCGAACGGGGCGTGCTGGCGCCCGGCGTGCGCGTGGAGCACCATCCCGGCCGGGCCAAGCCGCGCGCCTCCTATCTGCCGCTGCTGGCCGCGGCGGCGGCCGAGGAGCCCCACGATCCGCGCATGGCGCACTATCATGCGCGCGAGCTGTTCCACGCCGGACGCTGCGAGGAGGCCGCGCGCGAGTTCGAGCGCTACCTTGCCCTGCCGGGCAATCCTTTCCGGCCGGAGCGGTCGGCCGGCATGTTGTACCTGGCCAAGTGCGACATGCTGCAGGGACGCGACGGCCTGGCCTGGGCCTTGCGTGCGGCGGCCGAGTGCCCGGAGCGCCGCGAACCGTGGGTCACGCTGGCCGACATCCGCTACCGGCGCGGCGAATGGGCCGAGTGCCGCGCGGCGGCGATCCGGGCGCTGTCGCTGTCCGGCGAGCCCGACGGCTACATGAGCGATCCGATATGCCATGGCGCGCTGCCGCACGATCTCGCGGCCATCGCCTGTTGGCGGTTGGGGCGCGGCAGCGAGGCGTTGGCCCACGCCGAGGAGGCCGCGCGGATGGCGCCGGGCGACGAGCGGCTGCGCATGAACGCGGCGCTGATCCGCCAGGCCATGCGGGATGGCGGCGTCAGCGCCAATACAGGCGGTCGGGATTGTCCGCCAGGACCGCCTGCCGCAATTCGGGGCTCGGCAGCCACCGCGCCAGATCATCCAGCAAGCGGTCGGGACCGATCGGGCGGTAGGGGCTGACCTCGTGCGCCGCCTTGCCGGGCGCGCGGGCGGTATGCGGCCAGTCGCTGCCCCATAGCAGGGCCGATGGGACCTCCCGGCACAGCGCTTGGGCCCAGCGGGCGGCATCGTCGGGGTCCGCCAGCCGATAGGGCGCCGACAGCTTCAGGTGCACGCGTCCCGAGCGCAGCAGGTCGACCAGGGGCGCGGCGGCCTCGGGAGACCAGGGCGCCATGGCGAAGTGGTCCAGGACCACGGGGCAGGGCAGCGCGGCCAGCCGGGATGCCAGCGCCGCGATCACGCCATGGGCGGCATACAGCTGCACATGCCAGCCCAGGCCGGCCACCTGCGCGGCGACGCCGGCAAGCGCCCGTTCCGCCGCGCCGATGTCGTGCAGGCCGGCGCTTTCCAGGTTGACGCGCACGCCCCGCACGCCGCCGTCGTGCAGCGAACGCAACTGTCCGGGCGTGGATCCGGCATCGATCACCGCGATGCCGCGCGCCCGTCCGTCCATGTCCGCCAGCGCGTCGAGCAGGCAGCGGTTGTCGGTGCCGTAGACGCTGGGCTGCACGATGACCACGCGCGCCATCCCGGTCTGTTTCAGGTGGTGGCGCAATCGGGCGGTCGGGGCCGGGCCCGGCGTGTAGTGGCGGTCGGCGGCCATGGGATAGGACGCGGCGGCGCCGATCACGTGCGTATGGCAATCGCACGCCAGGGCCGGCAGGGCGGCCCGGATATCGGCTGCGGTGGCGGCCATGCCTAGGCCTCCAGCAGCCGCTTGGCGAAAGCGCGGCCGGTCGCGGCGGTGCCGAGGTTGCCGCCCACGTCGCGCGTGGATTCGCCGGCCTCGACGACGGTGGCGGCGGTGCGCGCGATGGCGTCGGCAGCGGCCACGTAGGCGGGCTGGCCGGTGCGGCGGCCATGCCAGTCCAGCAACTGGCCGGCCGACAGGATCAGCGAGAACGGATTGGCGATGTCCTGGCCCGCGATGTCGGGCGCCGAACCATGGGCCGCCTGGCCCATCGCGTAGCGCGCACCCATGTTGAGCGAGCCGCCCAGCCCCAGGCTGCCGGACAGTTCGGCGGTCAGGTCCGACAGGATGTCGCCGAACATGTTGGTGGTGACGATCACGTCGAAGCGCTGCGGGGCGCGGACCACGTGCGCCATCATCGCATCGACGATGAAGTCGTCCACGGTCACGTCGGGGAAGTTCCGGGCGACCTTGTGGCATTCGTCGATGAACATGCCATCGCCGATCTTGAGCACGTTGGCCTTGTGGACGATGCTGACGTGCTTGCGCCGCGCGCGCGCCAGCTCGAAGGCGGCGCGGGCGATGCGGGCGCAGCACGGGCGCGTGATGCGGCGCAGGGACACGACCACGTCCTCGGTGATCAGCATCTCGCTGCCGCCCGAAGCGATGTTGCGGTCGGCGTAGAAGCCCTCGGTGTTCTCGCGCACGACCACGAGGTCGAAGGCGTCGACCTTGTGCGGCACGCCTTGCCAGGTGCGCGAGGGCCGGATGTTGGCATACAGGTCGAGTTCCTTGCGGAAGAACATCGACGGGTTGATCTCGCCCTTGCTTTCGTCCTTGAAGTCGAAGGTCGCCATCGGGCCCAGCATCAGGCCGTCGGCGGCGCGGACCTTGTCCAGCAGCGCCGGGGTGACCGTGGCGCCATGGCGCCGCAGGCTGTCGTGGCCCGCGACGTCGTGTTCCAGGGAAAGCTCGAAACCGAAGCGCTGCGACGCTGCGCGCAGCACCTCGACGGTAGCGGCCATGGTCTCGGGGCCGATGCCGTCGCCGGGAAGTACGATGATTTTCATGATGATCCAGCCGGGAAGGAAAGGGTGGGGTGCGTGGGTCAGTCGATGCGTGCCCGGGTACTCTTGACCAGGGCCGCGTACTTGTCCATTTCCGCGCGCACGAACTTGCCGAAGCGCTCGGGTGTCATGGGATCGACGGCGCTGCCTTCCGCTTCGAAGCGGCCGCGCAGTTCGGGTTTCTGGGCGATGCGGTTGATGTGCCCGGCCAGCAGCTCGATGATCGCGGGCTTTGTTGCGGCCGGCGCGAAATAGCCGCCCCACAGGCTGAATTCGAAGCCGGGCAGGGTCTGCGCGACGGTCGGCACGCCCGCCAGCGCCGCGACCGGTTCCAGCGACGAGACGGCCAGCGCGCGCACGCGTCCGCCCTTGATGTGCGGCATGATCGACGAGGCGCTGGCGAAGAAGCACTGCACCTGTCCGCCGATGAGGTCCGAGATCGCCTGGCCCGCGCCCTTGTATGGAATATGGGTCATGTCGACCTTCGAGCGGGCGGCCATCGCGGCTGCCGCCAGGTGGCCCGGCGTGGCGGTGCCCGAGGACGCATAGGCGACGCTGCCGGGCTTCTCGCGCGCGGCCTGCAGCAGCGCCTCGACGCTGCCGTAGGGCGAATTCTGCGGAACAGCGAGCACCAGCGGGGCGTTGCCGACCAGGGCGATCGCGCGCAAGTCCTTGAGCGCGTCGTAGCCCGGGTTCTTCATGGCGAAGCCGTTGATGGCGATTTCGCCGGTCTGGCCCAGCAGCAGCGTATGGCCGTCGGGCTCGGCGCGCACGACCTGCCGGGTGCCCAGCGCGCCGCTCGCGCCGGGCCGGTTCTCGACGATGACCGATTGGCCCAGGGCTTGCCCGAGGTCCTGGGACAACAGCCGCGCGAACACGTCGCCCTGGCCGCCCGGGGCGTAGGGGACGATGACCGTGACGGGCTTGGTCGGATAGGTTCCGGCGGCGCGGCCGGCGCCGCTGGCCGCCAGCATGGCGCCGGCCGCGCCGAGCCGCACGAATTCGCGGCGGGACAGGGAGGAGAAAGCGGTCATGGATGATGTCTCGTGATGATTGTGTTGGCCGGTCCGGTCATTGCAACTGCATGCCGGGCTTGGCGACGACGCCGCGCCACAGTGCCAGTTCCTTGCGCAGTTCCTCGCCGAAGGCCGCGGGGCTGAGCGCCAGCGGCGTCGCGCCTTCGTGGCGCAGCCGCTCCTGCACGGGCGCGGCCGCGGCCGCGGCGATCACCGCCTTGTTCAGCGCCCGCACCACGGCGGGCTTTGTTCCGGCCGGGGCCAGGACGCCCCACCAGGTGGTCACGTCATAGCCTTTTACCCCCGCCTCGGCCAGGGTGGGAACCTCGGGAAACAGGGCCGAGCGCTTGTCGCTGGTCACGGCCAGCAGGTTCAGTTTGTTTTCCTTGACGTGGGGCAGGATGGTCGGCACCGTCGCGAAGAACACGTCCACGCGTCCGGCCAGCAGTTCCATGCTGGCGGGGGCGCTGCCCTTGAACGGCACGTGGGTCATGGCCGCTCCGGTCTGCTGGCGGAACAGTTCGCCGGCCAGGTGGTTGATGCTGCCGGGACCGGCCGAGCAGAAGTTCAGGCCTTCGGCGCGGCCACGCGCGGCGGCCAGCAGTTGCGGCACGGTGGCGGCGCCGAGCTGCTTGCTGGTCACCAGCAGCAGCGGGCCGCGGCCGATCATGGCGACCGGGGCGAAGTCGCGCTCCGGATCGTACGGCAGCCTGGGCTCGAAGGCCGCGTTGGTGGCGAAGGTCGAGGTCGCGAACAGCACGGTATAGCCGTCGGGCCGCGCCTTGGCGACCGCGTTGGCGCCCATGGAGCCGCCGCCGCCACCACGGTTTTCCACGACCACGGGCTGGCGCAACTGATCGCTCATCTGCCTGGCGATGTCGCGGGCGATGCTGTCGGTGCCGCCGCCGGCTGCGAAGGGGACCACGAGCGTGATCGGGCGCTGGGGCCAGGCATCGTCGGCCCGGGCCGAGGTGGATGCCAGCGCGCCGGCCGTCGCGGCTGCGCCGGCCAGGAGTATGAAGCGTCGCTTCATGGGTAATGCCTCCGGAAATGTTCTGCAAGGCACTCATCGGTGCCTTGCCGGCATCCTCATCCATCCCGCTCTTGCTGTAAATTGCAAAAATCCTTTCAATTGATACGGTAATCGTATGAATTTCGATCTGTCGGACCTGCGGGCCTTCGTGACGGTGGCGCAACTGGCCAGCTTCCGCGCCGCGGCGCAGGCCCTGCACGTGTCCCAGCCGGCGCTGTCGCGGCGGGTCGACAAGCTGGAGCAAGCGCTGGGCATGCGGCTGTTCGAGCGCAGCACCCGCAAGGTCGAGCTCAACGCCATGGGGCGGTCGTTCCTGCCGCGCGCCCAGCACGTGCTGTCCGAACTCGAGGGCGCGCTGCTGGGCATGACCGAGCTGTCCGAACGCATCCGCGGGCTGGTCACCGTGGCCTGCATCCCGTCGGCCGTGGACAACTTCGTCGCCCGGGCCGCCAGCATTTTCCACGCCCGTTTCCCGCGCATCCGGCTGCGGGTACTGGACCAGCCGGCACCCGACGTCCTGCTGTCGGTCTCGCGTTCGGACGCCGATTTCGGCATCAGCTACCTCGGTACGCGCGAACCCGACCTGGAGTTCGAGGAACTGGCGAGCGAGCCTTTCGTGCTGGCCTGCCGGCCGGATCATCCGCTGGCCCGGCGCCGGCGCATGCGCTGGGAAGAACTGGCCGACGTCGAGTGCATCGGCCTGGCCGCCGGCGGCGGCAACCGCCTGTTGATCGACCAGGGGCTGGCCCATCTGGCCACGCGTCCCAAATGGATAGGCGAGGTGCTGCACGTGCCGGCGCTGCTGAGCCTGATCCAGGCCGGGGTGGGCGTGGGCGCGGTCCCCAAGCACGCGCTGTCCGGGTCGGCGGGCCGGGGCCTGGCCAGCGTGGACCTGGTCGAGCCCGTGCTGGGGCGGCAGGTCGGCCTCATCTGGCGCCGCGGGCAGCCGGCCGCGCCGGCGGTGCAGGCCTTTCGCGACGTGATCGTCGCCGAGGCGCGGGTACGCAAGGAAGATCGTACCGGAGGAGTATGCTTGGCGGCAGCCGATCGACACAGGGAGGGGACGCCATGAAGTGGCCGAGCCAGCAGGAGCCGAAGAAATCCGCGAACACCCCGGCCAGGGGCGGACTGCCCGATGGCCGCAACGCGGGCAATCAGATGTCCATGCCGCCGCGCCGGATGTGGCTGATCTTCCTGGCCGTGCTGCTGGTCAACTACTTCCTGGCGCGCTACCTGTCGGGCGGCGGCGCCGACGCGCCCATCACCGTGCCCTACACGGTCTTCAAGGAAGAGGTCGCCAAGGGCAACGTCACCGCCATCTACAGCCAGGGCGAGCGCATCGAGGGCCGCTTCGTCAAGGCCGTCACCTGGCCGACCGCCGCCACCGAGGCCCCCGCCAAGGCCGGCGCGCGGGCCCAGCAGCCACGCACGTCCACCACCTTCGAAAGCACGCTGCCCGTGTTCGTGGGGCCGGGCTTCGAGCAGTTCCTGATCGACCACAAGGTCGAGATCAGCGCCGAGCCCATCCAGAGCGGCAACTGGCTGACGACGCTGATCTTCGGCTTCGGGCCGGCCATCTTCATCATCGCGTTCTACGTCTGGCTGTACCGCCGCGCCGCGCGGCAGGGCGGCATGGGCGGCAGCATGTTCGGTCTGGGCAAGAGCAAGGCGCGCCGCTACGACCTGGAGGGCGGCGAGAAGGTCACCTTCGAGGACGTGGCCGGCATCGACGAAGCCGAGAACGAACTGGTCGAGGTGGTCGATTTCCTGAAGAACCCCGCCAAGTACACGCGCCTGGGCGGTTCCGCCCCCAAGGGCGTGCTGCTGGTGGGCGCGCCGGGCACCGGCAAGACCCTGCTGGCCAAGGCCGTGGCGGGCGAGGCCGGCGTGCCGTTCTTCTCCATGAGCGCGGCCGAGTTCGTCGAGATGATCGTGGGCGTGGGCGCCGCCCGGGTGCGCGACCTGTTCAAGCAGGCCCGCGAGCAGGCGCCATCCATCATCTTCATCGACGAGATAGACTCCATCGGCCGCGCGCGCGGCCAGGTCGCGATAGGCGGGTCCAGCGAGCAGGAACAGACCCTGAACCAGATCCTGACCGAGATGGACGGGTTTTCGGGACGCGAGGGCGTCATCGTGCTGGCAGCCACCAACCAGCCCGACGTGCTGGACAAGGCCTTGCTGCGGCCGGGCCGCTTCGACCGGCGCGTGGTGGTCAACCTGCCGGACAAGAACGGCCGCGAGGCCATCCTGAAGGTCCATACGCGCAAGACGCCGCTGGCGGCCGACGTGGATCTGCCGGAACTGGCTTCGACCACGCCCGGCCTGTCGGGCGCCGACCTGAAGAACCTGGTGAACGAGGCGGCCCTGCTGGCGGCCCGCCGCGACCAGGAGCAGGTGCACCAGAAGGACTTCAACGACGCGCTCGAGAAGATCGTGCTGGGCCCCGAGCGGCCGCTGATCCTGAGCCATGCCGACCGCGAGCGGATCGCCTACCACGAGGGCGGCCACGCCATCCTGGGGCTGCTGGTGCCGGGCGCCGATCCGGTGCACCGGGTCACCATCGTGCCGCGCGGCCAGGCCCTGGGCGTGACCTACCAGCGCCCGCAGACCGACCGCTACAACTATCCCGAAGCCTATCTGCTGGCTCGCATCGTGGGCATGCTGGGCGGCCGGGCGGCCGAGGAGGTCGTCTACGGCACCCGCACCACCGGCGCCGAAAGCGACATCGAGCAGGCGTCGAACCTGGCGCGCAACATGGTCATGCGCTGGGGCATGAGCGACCGGCTCGGCATGGTGCAACTGGCGCCGCGCCAGAATCCCTACCTGGGCGCCGCGGGCGGCAGCCTGCCGTACAGCGAGGAAACGGCCCGGACCGTGGACGACGAGGTCCAGAAGATCATCCACGGCTGCCACGACCGCGCCCTGGGCCTCCTGCGCGAGCATCGCGGCCAGCTGGATGCGCTGGTGCGGGCGCTGCTGGAGCGGGAAACGCTGGACGAAAAGGAGATCCTGGAAGTGACGGGCCTGCCGCCCGCGCCGCGGCTCAACGAACTGCCCGAAGGGATCCGGCCGCGGGACGACGAGGACAAGCTGCCGCTGCTGTAAGGCGGCAGCCTGGTCCGAGGCGCGCGTGCATCACTCTTTCTGGATGCCCGCCTTGGCGATGATCTGCGCCCATTTCTGCGATTCGGCTGCCTGGAAGCGGCGCAGCTCGTCGGGCGTGCTGGTCACCAGTTCGGTGCCGGTCGGTCCGTAGAACTTCGCCGCTGTCGGCGTCCTGGCCGCGGTCACCAGCAACTGGTTCAGGCGGTTCACGATCGCGTCGGAGGTGCCGGCCGGCACGTAGGCCGCGAACCAGTAGGTCGATTCATACCCGGGCACGCCCGATTCCGCGATGGTCGGCACGTCGGGCGCGAGCGGGCTGCGCGTGGAGGTGGTGACGCCCAGCGCCTTCAGGTTGCCGCTCTTGGCCTGGGGCAGTCCGGTCGTCATGTCGGTCCACATGACCTGGATCTGGCCGCCGAGCAGGTCGGTGACGCCCATGGGATTGCTGCGGTAGGGCACCGATACGATTTCCGTCCCCGTCGATTGCTTGAAGAGTTCCCCGGCGACCCGGCTGGACGAGCTTCCGTATCCGAACGACAGCTTGCCGGCCTGGGCCTTGGCCAGCGCGATGAACTCCTTGACGTCCTTGACCGGCAGGCTGGGCGGCACGACCATTATCTGTCCGCCCTTGCCGAGCAGCGTCACCGGTTCGAAGTCCTTGACGGGGTCGTAGGGCAGTTTCTTGAACAGATGCTCGTTGGCCGCATGGGTGGTATTGGTCGTGATCAGCACCGTGTAGCCGTCGTTCTTGGCGCGGGCCACGGCCTGGGCGCCGATGAAGGAGTTGGCGCCCGGTTTGTTCTCGATCACCACCGGCTGCCCGGTCGCCTCGGAGACGGCCTGGCCCAGCGCCCGCGCGATCTGGTCGGTGGCGCTGGCGGCGGCGAAGGGCACGACGAAGGTGATGGGCCTGTCGGGAAAGCTCTGGGCGCTGGCGGCGGATGCGCCAAGCAAGGCCAGGCCGAGCACGGCAAGCTGCCGGCGACGATGGGTGTTCATGATGTCTCCTCCTTGTTGTTGATGGAAATGGGAAGCGTCAGTAGCAGGCTGGAAAGCGTCTTCCCGTGCGTGTCGAGGTTCAGCGAGTCGTTGACGCCGCCGTCCAGCACGTCGTCCAGCACGAAGTTCATCGCCGCCAGGCGCGGCAGCAGGTAGCGCCTGACCCGGGTCGGCGCGCGCGAAGCAAAGAGGCCGGCCACGCGGGCCTCGGTGACCTGCTCGACCAGCAGCGGCCAGTCGGCGGGGTCGTAGGCGATGACGCTGATGGAGGCGCGATTGCCTTTGTCGCCGGTGCGGGCGTGGGCCAGTCTGTGCAGGAGCACGGTGCGGGAGTTCATGGCGTCTTTCATGCGGCGAACTCCCAGGTCGGCGCCAGCCATTCGCGCGGCACCAGGCACGAGCCGCTGCCCAGCCGGGGCGTGACGGTCGTGCGCACGCCGCCGCCGCCGGCCGGCCCGCAGGTATACAGGGCCAGCACCTCGCGCGCGACCCGTTCGGCGTCCTGGCGGGTGGCGGCCGCCGCCGCGATGCGCAGCCGCAGGTCCTCCACCGGCGAGGCCGGGACGCCCGCCGCGGCCGTCCAGCGGCCCTCGTCGTCGCCGAACACGCTGGCGACGCCGATGAAGTCGGCACGGACCCTCAGGCCGCCCAGGCCGAGCGCATGCAGGCGCTTGCGCACGACGTCGGCCGCCAGCGCCGCGCGCGCGGCCGCATTGGGGCCGGCATACGAGATTTCCCCTTCCGCCAGCCACGGACCCTCGTGGCAAAGCGTGGCCTTGAGGGTGGCGGGCCGGGGGTGGCCCCGCACGCCGGTGATCTCCACCCGGTCGATGCCGACCTCGCGCACTTCGGCCTCGGTGATGTCGGCCACCACGTCGGGCGTCAGGTAGGCGCCGGGGTCGTGGATCTCGTACAGCAATTGCTCGACGACGGTCCGGCGATCCACGCAGCCGCCGGTGTTCGCGGCCTTCGTGACGACGAAGCGCCCGTCCTCGTGCATCTCGATGATGGGAAAGCCGAGTCCGGCCAGGTCGGGCACGTCCTTGAAGCCGGGATCGGCGAAATAGCCGCCGCATACCTGGCCGCCGCATTCAAGGATGTGTCCGGCCATGGTCCCCGCGGCCAGGCGATCCCAGTCGTCCTCGGGCCAGCCGAAATGGGCGAGCATGGGGCCGAGCGCCAGGGCGGGATCCGCGACCCGGCCGGTGACCACCACCTGGGCGCCGGCCCGCAGCGCCGCGGCGATTTCACGGGCGCCCAGGTAGGCGTTCGCGCTGACCAGGGGACGCTCGATCGACGATTGGTCGAGCAGTGCGCGCATCTGGTCGGGGGTAAGCGCGGTCAGCAGGTCGTCGCCGTTGACGATGGCCACGCGCAGCGCCGGCAGTCCGAGGGAAGCGGCCAGCCGTTGCAGTTGCCGCGCCGCGCCGCGGGGGTTGGCCGCGCCGAAGTTGCCGATGATGGGGATGGCGCCATGCACGCAATCGGCCAGGACGGGGGCGACGAAGTGCTCCAGGGACGGTTCCCAGCCCGAGTCGGGGTTCTGCCTGCGCTGCAATTGCGCCAGCGCCAGGGTGCGTTCGGCCAGGGTTTCGAAGATCAGGGCGCGAGGGCCGTCGTGCGCCAGCAGGGTACGTACCACGGGGACGGCGGCATCCCAGCGGTCTCCGGAAAAGCCCGCGCCGGCGCCGATGTGCAGGCTGGACGCAGCGGACGTAGAAGATGAATGCATGCACACCCGGTCATGGTGGTGGAAGCGGATCCGGATCCGGGACCCGCGGATGAGCGAGACGATAAAGGCGCGTGCAATATTCCGGGAAATGGATTATTTGGGATGACTGATTGAAGAAACCGATTACCGGCCCCGGGTCCGCGCAAGAGCGGTTCCGCGCCGGCTCGCGCGCCGTTCCCCCGGCTGCGGCCGGCGCTGCATCATGAAGGCGAGCAGCGCCTGCGCGCCTATGGACAGGCTGCGGTCGCGGCGCCGGATGACGAAGACCTCCCGCGTCAGTCCCGGCGTCTCGACCGGCAGCGCGGTCAGGTCGTCGCTGTCGAAGTGGAACAGCGTCAACGCCGGCACGACGGTGATTCCCAGGCCGGCCCGCACCATGCCGGCTACGGTGCTCAACTGGTCCAGTTCCATCATGCCGTTCATCTTGGCCGGATGGATGGCCGCCTCGATATGCTGGCGCACGCTGCTGTCCTGGGCGAGGTGGATGAAGGGCTCGCCGCTCAGCGCCGGCAGCGTGAGCCGCCGCCGGCGCGACAGGGGATGGTCCTTGCGGCAGACGAGGTAGAAGCCGTCGCGGCAGAACGGTTCCGCCTGCAGGTCCGGTCCGACCGAACGCATCGAGGCCAGCGCGAAGTCGGCGCGGCCGCTGCGCACGAATTCTATGCAGCTTTCGGACAGGACGTCGGCGACGTCCACCTGGATGCCCGGATATTCCTGGTGGAACGCCGCCAGCACCCCGGGCATCCAGCCGGCCGCCAGCGAAGGCAGCGCGGCGACGCCGGCGCGGCCGCGCCGCCCGGCCGAGTGTTCGCCCAGGTCCTCGAGCGCGTCGCGCAGGCTGGCCAGCACGCGCGTGGCGCCGCCCAGGAACAGCCGGCCCTCGGGCGTCAGCTCGACGCGGCGCGTGTCGCGATCGAACAGGCGTACGCCCAACGAATCCTCCAGCGTGCGGATCAGGCTGCTGAACGCCGACTGGGACAAATGGCATTGTTCGGCGGCGCGCGTGAAGTTCCTGTGCTCGGCCAGAGCCGTGAATGCGCGGACCTGGCGCGTGGAGAGATTCAGATCGGTTATCTGCATATTCGATCACTCCATCAAAAAAAAGCGATGCCCTCGATGATTGTCAAATCTTACTATCCGGTCGCTGTGGGTGACACGACAACGCTAACGGTGATGAGGAGACTTCAATGAAAAGGGCATCATTCGCGCTGACCGGCATATCGCTGGCGGTGGTGCTGGCGGGTTGCGGCGGAGGAGACGGGGGAACGCCGGGCGACGGCGGCCCCCCCGGGGCAGGGGCGCCGAGCTTGCGGATTTCGGTGCTGGGGAATCGCGCCGATCTCGTATCCGGCGGGCAGGCGCTGGTCGAAGTCAAGGTTCCCGAGGGTTCCGCCACGCGCTTCGAACAGATCCGCATGCTGCTCAATGGCAAGGATGTGACCGGCGCCTTCGCCGTGCGCGGGAATGGCCGCTACATGGGGCGGGTGGAGGGACTGGCCGATGGCGACAACAGGCTGGTGGCGCGGACGGACGACGGCGCCACCGCGTACCTGGCGATCAACAACCATCCGAATGGCGGGCCGGTCATCTCCGGCGCCCAGGTCGGCTATTGGGAATGCGCCACCAAGGTCGCGGCGCCGACGCCGACCAACCCCGATCTGGGCGACCCGCTCGACGAGCAGTGCAATATCGCCGCGCCGGTGTTCCGCTATCAGTACCGGACCACGGCCGGGCGCTTCGCCGTCTACGACCCCGCCAATCCGCCGGCCTCGTCGGAGATCGCCAGCGCGACCACGGACGAGGGCAAGACCGTGCCCTACATCGTCCGCATCGAGCGCGGCGTGATCAATCGCGGCAAGTACGACATCGCCTACCTGGCCAACCCGGCCGATCCGGTCAAGGGCTGGACACCGTATGCCCGCCCGGATTCGTGGAACGGCAAGCTGCACTGGAAGTTCGGGTCGGGCTGCGAATACAGCCGCACCCAGGGCAATCCGGGCAGCGTGCTGGACGACGTGGCCCTGAGCCGGGGGTTCATGGTCGCATCGTCCGAGATGACCCAGTACGGCACGCATTGCAACGACGTCACGTCGGCCGAGACTGTGATGATGCTCAAGGAATACATCACCGAGAACTACGGCGAGATCCGCTACACCATGGCCGACGGCAGCTCGGGCGGCGCGCACCAGCAGCACCTGCATGCCTCGAACTATCCCGGCCTGCTGCAAGGACTGCTGCCCGCGGACGGGTGGCAGGACACCTGGACCACCGGCCGGGAGTTCGCCGACTGCGGGTTGCTCAAGCGCTTCTACGACGTGCGCAAGACCGCCGGGCTCCCGTTCACCATCATGGAAAAGGCCCACGTCAACGGCCACGTCTACGATCAGGTGTGCGAAGGGCCGGCCAACACCAACATGGCCTCGCGCACGCCGTTCTATCTCGATCCCACCGTGGGCGGCGCGGGTTGCGGAACACACTGGAACGTCTGGTCGCCCGGCAATACCACGGGCATCCGCTGCACGCTGCAGGATTTCAACATCGCGGTGTTCGGACCGCGTGACGCGACCGGCTACGCCAAGACCCCGATCGACAATGTCGGCATCCTGTACGGCTTGCGGGCGGTCAACAGCGGCAGGATCTCGCCCGAGCAGTTCGTGATGCTGAACGAACAAGTGGGCGGTTACGACATCAACGGCCAATGGCAGTCCGCGCGGATGGCGGCCGATCCCGGCGCGGCCGAAACCGCGCACCGGTCGGGCCGGGTGGCGCACGGCCGGCGCCTGGGCGACGTGGCCATCATCCAGTCCATCAGTTTCAACGTGCGGGAGGAGCACTACGATTTCCGCGGCTACGTGATCCGCAACCGCATCCTGCGCGAGCACGGCGACTACGCGAATCACGTCATCTGGCGCTACAAGTCCACGCCGCCCGACTACAACGCGCGCCGTTTCGACGCGATGAACGAATGGCTGGGCAAGGTCGAGGCCGATACTTCCGGCAAGACGCTGCGGGAAAAGATCATCGCCAACAAGCCGGCCATCGCGGTGGACGCCTGCTGGCGCGCCGACGCCGCCACCTGGAGCACCGATCCCGACTACTGCAACACCGGCGCCGATCCGACGTCGGCATCGAGCGTGAGCGGCTCCGGGGCGACGGCGGTCTACAGCCCGGGCGCGGATGAGTGGCCCGTTTTCCGGGACACCCGCGTCGCGGCGGGCGAAGGCCTGGCCAGCGACATCATGAAGTGCACCCTGAAGCCGCTGGCGCGGGCCGATTTCGCCGTGGCTTTCAGCGGCGACCAGTGGACGCGCCTGCAGGCGGTGTTCCCGCTGGGCGTGTGCGACTACGGCAAGCCCGGCGTCGGCCAGGGCGCGCCCGAGCCCTGGCAGAGCTTCATGGACGGGCCTGGGGGCAAGCCCCTGGGGCAGGCACCGTCGTCGGCGCCGGGCGAGGGGGCCTGAACCGCACGGGTTGCCTGCCCCGGATCCGGCGCTTGACTTTGCCATCATGGGAAGCTTGATACTGCGAAGCATCACCCCAGTATCGCGAGGAAACCATGAGTGGACAGTCAACGCCGGCAGTGGCCGGCCCGGGCGACGCCCCTGTGAGCTGGACCCTGCCCATCGAGGGCATGACCTGCGCCTCGTGCGTCGGCCGGGTCGAGCGCGCCTTGTCGCAGGTGCCCGGCGTGCGGCGCGCCAGCGTCAACCTGGCCACCGAGACGGCCGAGGTCGAGGCCGATGCTCCGGTGCAGGCCGCCACGCTGCGCGCGGCGGTCGAGAAGGCCGGCTATGAGATCCCCGCCGGATCGGTGGACCTGAGCATAGACGGCATGACCTGCGCCTCGTGCGTGGCGCGGGTGGAGAAGGCCCTGGCCCGGGTGCCGGGCGTGGCCGGTGCCGAGGTCAATCTGGCCACCGAGACCGCCCGGGTCTCGCTCGTCTCCAAGGTCGATCCGGCGGTGCTGATCGCCGCGGTGGAGAAGGCCGGGTACGAGGCGCGCCTTGCCGCGCAGTCCGCGCCCGCTGCCGAGGCAAGCGCCGCGGGCCTGCCGACGTGGTGGCCGATCGCCCTGGCCGGGGCGCTTTCCCTGCCGCTGGTCGTGCCCATGCTGTTGATGCCCTTCGGCATCCATTGGATGCCCAATGGCTGGGTGCAATGGGCGCTGGCGACGCCGGTGCAGTTCTGGCTGGGCGCGCGTTTCTATCGCGGTGCCTGGAAGGCCTTGAAGGCGCGTGCCGGCAACATGGACCTGCTGGTGGCGCTGGGTACCAGCGCCGCCTATGGCCTGAGCGTCTATCAACTGCTGCGCCACGGTACCCACGGGGCCACGCATCTATATTTCGAGGCGTCGGCGGTGGTGATCACGCTGGTTCTGCTGGGCAAGTGGCTGGAGACCCGCGCCAAGCGGCAGACCACCGAGGCGATCCGCGCCCTGAACGCCCTGCGGCCCGAGGTGGCGCGCGTGCGGCGCGAAGGCGCCGAGGTCGAGGTGCCGGTCGCCTCCGTGTACCCGGGCGACCTCGTCGTGGTGCGTCCGGGCGAGCGCGTGCCGGTGGACGGCGAAGTGGTCGAGGGCGCCAGCCAGGTCGACGAATCGCTGATCACCGGCGAAAGCCTGCCGGTGGACAAGCAGCATGGCGACCGCGTCACCGGCGGCTCGGTCAACGCCGAAGGCCTGCTGGTGGTCCGCACCACCGCCGTTGGCGCGGAGTCCATGCTGGCCCGCATCGTGCGGCTGGTCGAGTCGGCGCAGGCCAAGAAGGCGCCCATCCAGCGTCTGGTGGACCGGGTGAGCGAGGTGTTCGTGCCGGTGATCGTCGTCATCGCCATGGTGACCCTGCTGGCCTGGGGCGTGGCGGGCGGCGACTGGGAACAGGCCATCCTCAACGCGGTGGCGGTCCTGGTCATCGCCTGCCCGTGCGCGCTGGGACTGGCCACGCCCACGGCCATCATGGCCGGGACCGGCGTGGCGGCGCGCCATGGCATCCTGATCAAGGACGCGGAGGCGCTGGAGGTGGCGCACAACGTCAAGGTCGTCGCGTTCGACAAGACCGGCACGCTGACCGAAGGCAAGCCCGAACTGGTCGCCGCCGAACCGGCGCAGGGTGAACGCCGCGACCTGCTGGCCGCCAGCGCCGCGTTGCAGGCGGGCAGCGAGCATCCGCTGGCGCGCGCCGTCCTGGCCGAGGCGCGGCGCGAGGGTATCGCGGTGCCGGCCGCCGCCCAGGCGCGGGCGGTGGCGGGGCGCGGCATGGCGGCGTCGGTGGAGGGCCGCGAGCTGCGGCTGGGCAGCGGCCGCTACATGCAGGAACTGGGCGTCGAGATCGCGCCGCTGGCGCAGCGGGCGGCGGCGCTTCAGGCCGAAGGCCGCACCGTGTCCTGGGTGGCGAGCGTGAGCGGCCAACCGGTGCTGCTGGGTCTCCTGGCCTTCGGCGACACGCTCAAGCCGACCTCGGATGCGGCGCTGCGGTCGCTGCGCGAACAAGGCATACGCAGCGTGCTGCTGACCGGCGACAACGCCGGCGCGGCGCGCGCCATCGGCCAGGCGCTGGGCGTGGACGACGTGCGGGCGGAAGTGCTGCCCGAGCACAAGGCCGAAGCCATTGCCGCCCTGCGGGCCGACGGCCACGTGGTGGCGATGGTGGGCGACGGCATCAACGATGCGCCGGCGCTGGCCGCCGCCGACGTGGGGATCGCCATGTCGACCGGCACGGACGTGGCCATGCATGCCGCGGGCGTCACGCTGATGCGCGGCGATCCCGCGCTGGTCGGCGACGCGATCGACATTTCCCGGCGCACCTACGCCAAGATCCGCCAGAACCTGTTCTGGGCCTTCATCTACAACGTGGTCGGCGTGCCGCTGGCGGCCCTGGGCCTGCTCAGCCCGGTCCTGGCCGGGGCGGCGATGGCGCTGAGCAGTGTCAGCGTGGTCTCCAACGCCTTGCTGCTGCGGCGCTGGAAGGGCCGCGCCTGAAGGCGCGGCCCAACATTACACAAACGTAATCTTCGGGTCAGGCTGGGGTGGGGGGCCGCTGGCTAGAGTGGCGGCCTGACCGGATTCATCGGATATCGCATGCACATCAAGACTTCAAGGCGGACATTCGTCACCGCCCTGGCAGCGGGCGGCGCACTGGGCGCGCTGGGCCTCTGGCGCAAGCCCGTGTGGGCAGCCATCGGGCCGGGCGATCCCCACGTGCTGACCGGCACCGAATTCGATCTTCAGATCGGCGAGACGCCGGTGAACTTCACCGGCAGCCCGCGCACCGCGATGACCGTGAACGGCGGCATACCCGGGCCGCTGCTGCGCTGGCGCGAAGGCGACACCGTCACCCTGCGCGTGCGCAACAAGCTGAAGGCGTCCACCTCCATCCACTGGCACGGCATCCTGCTGCCCGCCAACATGGACGGCGTGCCCGGATTGAGCTTCGAAGGCATCGCGCCCGACGGCATGTACGTCTATACCTTCAAGGTGCGCCAGAACGGCACCTACTGGTACCACAGCCATTCGGGATTCCAGGAGCAGTCGGGCATCTACGGGCCGCTGATCATCGATGCGAAGGAGCCGGAGCCGTTCGCCTACGACCGCGAATACGTCGTGATGCTGTCGGACTGGACCGACGAGGACCCGGCGCGGCTCATGCGCACGCTGAAGAAGCAGTCCGACTACTACAACTTCCACAAGCGCACCGTCGGCGATTTCTTCCGCGACGTCCGCGAGAAGGGCTGGTCGGCCACCATCGCGGACCGGAAGATGTGGGCCGAGATGCGGATGAACCCGACCGACATCGCCGACGTCAGCGGGTACACCTACACCTATCTCTTGAACGGACAGGCGCCGGACGGCGGCTGGACGGGGCTGTTCAAGCCGGGCGAACGCCTGCGCCTGCGCTTCATCAACGGCTCGGCCATGACCTATTTCGACGTGCGCATCCCCGGCCTGAAGATGACCGTGGTGGCGGCCGACGGGCAGCACGTCAAGCCCGTCGCGGTGGACGAGTTCCGCATCGCCGTGGCCGAGACCTACGACGTGATCGTCGAGCCCGCCGCGGACGAGGCCTACACCATCTTCGCGCAGTCCATGGACCGCACGGGGTATGCGCGCGGCACGCTGGCCGTGCGCGATGGCGTGCACGCGCCGGTGCCCGCCCTGGATGCGCGGCCTGTCCTGGCCATGGAGGACATGGGCATGGACCACGGCGGCATGGCGGGGATGGACCATGGCAGCATGTCCGGCATGGACCATGGCGCCATGTCCGGCATGCAGACTCATCCCGCCTCGGAAGCGGGCAACCCCCTGGTGGACATGCAGACGATGAGCCCAACGCCCAAGCTGGACGATCCCGGCATGGGCCTGCGCGACAACGGCCGCCGCGTGCTGGCCTATGCCGACCTGCGCAGCACGTTCCAGGATCCGGACGGGCGGATGCCGAGCCGGACGATAGAACTGCACCTGACCGGACACATGGAGAAATTCGCCTGGTCGTTCGACGGCATCAAGTTCTCGGACTCCCGGCCCGTGGTGCTGAAGTACGGCGAGCGGGTCAGGATCGTGCTGGTGAACGACACGATGATGACCCATCCCATCCACCTGCACGGATTGTGGAGCGACCTGGAGGACGAGCACGGCAATTTCCTGGTCCGCAAGCACACCATCGACATGCCGCCGGGGTCGCGGCGCAGCTACCGCGTGACCGCCGACGCCCTCGGGCGTTGGGCCTATCACTGCCACCTCCTGTACCACATGGAAGCCGGCATGTTCCGTGAAGTCCGGGTGGAAGAATAAGGGGCCGGCCATGATCTTTTCGATTCATCGCAATACGCCGGCGCTGGCCGCCGCGCTCATCGGCCTCGCGCTGGCCGGCGCGGCGACCGCGCGGGCCCAGGCGCAAGGGATGGACCACTCGCACATGGACCACTCCGGGATGCAGGGGACGGAACATTCCCCGATGCAGGGGATGGACCATTCCCCGATGCAGGGGATGGACCATTCCAATATGCCGGGCATGGATCACTCGACCATGCAGAACATGGACCTCGCTCCCATGCAAAGCATGGACCAGGCGCCGATGCAGGGCATGGACGCCGCGCCCACGGAAAGCCGCACGCCCATTCCCAGGCTGACCGATGCCGACCGCAAGGCCGCCGCCTTCGATACGGCGGGCCATGCCGTGCACGACAAGGGCATCAATTCCCTCTTCCTGGTGGACCGGCTGGAATGGCAGGACGCGCGCGGCGGCAACGCGCTGAACTGGGATTTCAAGGGCTGGATAGGCGGCGATACCGACCGCCTGTGGCTCAGTTCGGAGGGCGAGCGCTCGGGCGGCAAGCTCCACGAGGCCGAGGTCCAGGCCTTGTGGGGGCGTTCCATCAGCCCCTGGTGGGACGCCGTGGGCGGGGTGCGCCACGATTTCAAGCCGGGCTCGTCGCAGACCTGGGCCGCGTTCGGCTTGCAGGGAATGGCGCTCTACAACTTCGAGGCCTCCGCCATGGTCTTTGCCGGCGAGAACGGGCAGACCGCCGCGCGCCTGAAAGGCGAGTACGACATCCTGTTCACGAACCGGCTCATCCTGCAGCCCGCCGCCGAGGTCAATTTCTTCGGGAAGAACGACCATGGGCGCGGCATCGGGTCCGGCCTGTCGAACACGGAAGTGGGCGTCCGCCTGCGATACGAAATCCGCCGCGAATTCGCCCCCTACATCGGCGTGACCTGGAACCGGACCTACGGCGCCACCGCGGACTATGCCCGCGCGCACGGAGAGCGCCGCAGCGACACCCGGTTCGTGGTCGGCGTGCGCATGTGGTTCTGAATCGCCTCCATTCTTCTTTCCTATCCGTTTCAAGGTCCATCATGTCCAATGCTCGTACCGTCCTGAACGCCGCTGTCCTGACTGCCGGGCTGCTTGCCGCCGCCGCGGCCCAGGCCCATCCCGAACTCCTGTCCTCGACTCCCGGGGACAAGGCCGAGACCACGGCGCCAGCGAGGATAGAACTGCGTTTCTCCGAAGCGCTGGTCACCCAGTTCTCGGGCGCCAGGCTGCTCATGACGGGCATGGCCGGCATGAGCCACGCGCCCATGCCGGTGGAAGTCCGGGTCTCGGGCGACGCCGATCCCAAGACGATGCTGATCACGCCGGCCAAGCCCCTGGCGGCCGGCACCTATCGCGTGGAGTGGCGGGCCGTCTCGTCGGATACCCACCCCATCACCGGCAATTTCTCGTTCAGCGTGAAGTAGGCGATGGCCGACGGGCTGGGCGTTGCCGTCCGCTTCGCGCTGTACCTGGACCTGGCGCTGCTTTGCGGCGTGCCGCTGTTCCTGCTCCACAGTTTTCAACGGGAATGGGAAGAGGGTGAACCCGGCCTGGGGTTCGGCGCCTGGCCGGCCGCCGCCGCGGGCGCGGGGGTCCTGCTGGCGGCGCTGAGCCTGGCGCTGCTGGCGCAGTCCATGAGCGGGGCCGAATCGCTCACGGCGTTGCGATTTCCTATACTGGCCATGGTGGTTGGCGGCACGCACGCGGGGTTGGCCGGCGCGATACGGATAGGCGCGCTGTTGCTGGCCCTGTGGCTTGTCCTGAGAATGAAGCACCGGCGCGTCGCGGGTTTGCGGGCGTTGGCTGGCTGCGCCTTCGTCGCGCTTGCCAGCTTGGCCTGGGGCGGGCATGGCGCCATGGACGACGGCGCACGGGGCTACGTGCACCTGTGGGCTGACGTCGTCCATCTGCTCGCGGCCGCCGGCTGGGTGGGCGCGTTGGCGGTCTTTGCGAAGATGTCGTGGCCGTCCGCGGGTGCCCCGAAGCGGCAGGTCCGCCTGCTGAGCCGGGGGCTGGCGGGCTTCGCGGGCCTGGGCACCGTCATCGTCGCGGCCTTGACGCTCACGGGGGCGGCCAATTATGCGTTCATCGTCGGTCCGACCTTGAACGGCCTGCTGTCCAGCCCCTACGGCCTGCTTCTTTTGGGCAAACTGGGGCTGTTCGCCATGATGCTGGCCTTGGCGGCCGCGAACCGGTTTCGCCTTGCCCCCAGGCTGGAGGCGGCCATCGCCGCGGACCGCCCCGGCGCCGCCCTGGTCCTGCTGCGCCGGAGCGTGGCCCTGGAGGCCGGCGCGGCGACCGCTATCCTGTTGTTGGTGGCGTGGCTGGGAACGCTCGGCCCACCCACCGGATCTTGAAGGAAACCATGCCATGATGCACAAGCACGCAAGCCTGTCACGCCGCACCCTCCTGATCGGGGCGGCCTTGCTTCCACTGGGCGCCCGGGCGCAGAAGACGAACACCGTGGAGGTCTGGAAGACGCCGACTTGCGGATGCTGCCAGGACTGGATCAAGCACCTGCGGGACAACGGCTTCCAGGTGAACGCCCATGACGTCGACGATACCTCCGAGGCGCGGCGCCGCCTGGGCATCCCGGACGACAAGGGCTCCTGCCATACGGCCGTGGTGGACGGCTATGCGCTGGAAGGGCACGTGCCGGCCCGGGAGATCAGGCGGCTGCTGCGCGAACGCCCCTCGGCCGTCGGCCTGGCCGTTCCCGGCATGCCCCTGGGATCGCCGGGCATGGACGGGCCCGAATACGGCGGCCGGAAATCCGCCTACGATGTCCTGCTCGTGCGGACCGGTGGGCGATCCAGCGTCTACCAGGCCTATCGCTGATGAGCGACGGGACGCCACCATGAAACTACTGGTCGTGGAAGACGAGGCCAAGACCGGCGAGTATCTCCGGCAAGGGCTGACCGAGGCCGGCTTCGTGGTCGACCTGGCGGACAACGGCCTGGACGGGCAGTACCGGGCGCTGAGCGAATCCTACGACATGGTCGTGCTCGACGTGATGCTGCCCGACGTGGACGGCTGGCGCATCCTGCAGACCCTGCGCGCCGTCGAGAACAACGTGCCCGTCCTGTTCCTGACCGCGCGCGACAGCGTGGCCGACCGGGTCAAGGGCCTGGAGCTGGGCGCGGACGACTACCTGGTCAAGCCCTTCGCCTTCTCCGAACTGCTGGCGCGTGTGCGGACCCTGCTGCGCCGGGGCAGCGGACAGATCGCCACCGACCGCATCCAGGTCGGCGACCTGGTGCTGGATCTGGTCCGCCGCCGGGCCACGCGTGCCGGCCGGCGCATCAACCTGACGAGCAAGGAATTCGCGCTGCTGGAATTGTTCGTGCGCCGGCACGGCGAGGTGCTGCCGCGTTCGCTCATCGCCTCCCAGGTCTGGGACATGAACTTCGACAGCGACACCAACGTCATCGACGTCGCCATCCGGCGGCTGCGCGCCAAGATCGACGATGCGTTCGATGCCAAGCTGATCCAGACCGTGCGGGGCATGGGATACGTCTTCGAAGAACCCGAGGACATAGGTTGATGCGCCCGTTTTCCCTGACGACGCGGCTGACGACCTTCTTCTCGCTGTCGTCGGCCGCCGTGCTGCTGGGACTGGGGGCCTTGATCGCCATCTCGATGGACCGGCACTTCGCGCACGAGGATTTCGCCGTGCTCGAGGAGAAAGCGGGCCTGGTCCGCGGCATCGCCCAGGTCGCCGATCCGGCGGCTATGCCGCAGCGCCTGGGCGCGGCGCTTCAGAACCACCCCGGACTGGTCGCGCTGGTCCGGACGGAGCAGGGCGCGGTGCTCCATGCCACGGAGGGCTTCGAATTCGACGCTGCCGTGAGCGCGGCGCGGGCCTTGCCAGCCGGCGTGACGGAGTTCACTTGGCGGCAGGACGGGGCCGAGTACCGGGGACTGCGCACGATGGCGGGAAAACCGGGCAGCGAACTGCTGGTCATCGTCGGATTGGCGACCGAGATCCACGCGCACTTCATGCACGGCTTCCTGCATTCGCTGGTGCTGTACGTGGTGCTGTCGGCGCTGGTGAGCGGCGTGTTCGGCTGGTGGGCGGCCCGCAGCGGGCTCGCGCCGCTGCGCACCATGGCCGCCCGGGCCCGGGCCGTTACCGCGCAGAAGCTGGACCAGCGCATGCCCGTCGAGGCCGTTCCGCCGGAGATGGCGGATCTGGCATCGACCCTGAACGCCATGCTGGCGCGGCTGCAGGACGATTTCCGGCGGTTGTCGGAATTCTCTTCCGACCTGGCCCATGAACTGCGCACGCCGCTGACGAACCTGCTGACGCAGACCCATGTGGTGCTGGCGCAGCCCCGCGAGGCCGGGAAGTACCGCGAGATCCTGGCATCGAACGAAGAGGAACTGCAGCGCTTGTCGCGGATGGTATCCGACATGCTCTACCTGGCGAAAATGGAGCATGGCATTACCCTGCCCCAGGCGGAGGCCATCGCGGTCCAGGACGAGGTCAACGCCTTGTTCGAGTTCTACGAGGCCCTTGCGGAGGACAAGGCGGTGGCCTTGCGGCTGTCCGGCCAGGGCCGGATCGTGGGCGACCGCCTGATGTTGCGGCGTGCGCTGAGCAACCTGCTTTCGAACGCGTTGCGATACACCCCCGGGAAGGGGGCGATAGACGTCGACATCGCGTGCGACGAGGTGTCCGTGACGATAGGCGTCGAGAACGATGGCAAGGAGATCCCCGCCGAACTGATCCCCTCGCTTTTCGACCGCTTCTTCCGGGCCGACAAATCCAGGGCACGGCCCGACTCGGAAAGCGCCGGCCTGGGGCTGTCGATCACCCGGGCCATCATGGTGGCGCACGGTGGCCATATCGCCGCGGGTTCGGCCGCCGGCCGGACCCGCTTCACACTGGTCTTTCCGGTCAGGCACGCGCCGGACGCCTCACTTGCCCCAGACGCGCGGGGGCAATGACCACTCGCCGTTCTCGAATACCCAGCCGTCCGAAGCGATGAACCTGTCGCTCCGGGCGGAAGGGACGCTTTGCGCCCTGGGCGTGGCGGGGCGTGTTTCCTTCGAGGCGTGCGGCAGCGTGTCCGTGTGGACCAGCCTGCCGTCCTTCATGGCATAGGCGTGGTCCTGGCGGACCCATTCACCGTTGACGAAGGTCCAGCCGTCGGCGCTGGCCAGCACCGTGGGCGCGGCGTAGGCCGGGGAGGCGCCGCCCGCCAGGGCCGCGACGAGGATGAGCATCTTGCCGTTCAACATGTCGATCTCCAGAAGTACCGGGCACCGCACGGTGGCGCCTGGTGGGCTGTGCGTGGGCTTGCACAGGAGCCTTCACTTTAGGAGTCGGGCACGAACGGCAGGATGGCCGGGGAATTACATGTCGGTCATCTGGCGGCGGGTTCGCCCCGCATGATGCGGTCGATCCCGTCCAGCGCCCGCATCGCGGGCAGCACCGAGGCGATGTCGCAGCGGCTGGGGCGGCCTTCGCGCAGCGCGGCGATGAACTCGGTGTCCTGGGCCTCGAAGGCCAGCTGCGCGCCGGGCATCTCCACGACCTTGCCGTCGCTGTCGGTCAGTTCGTCGCGGAAGGCGCGGTAGGTGTCCTCTTCGCCGATGTAGCGATAGAAGCCGCCGAAGGGCCCTTTATTGTTGAACGACATGGCCATGGTCAGCAGCGTACCGCGCTTGCGCGAACGCATGGCCACCGTGATGTCCATGGGGATGCCCAGTTCGGGATGGTCGGGGCCGCGCTGGCCCCAGACGTCGAATTCCGATTCGTCCAGCAGCCAGCAGAACAGGTCCACCGTGTGGCAGGCGTGGTGCCAGAGCAGGCTGTCGACCCAGGTGCGCGGCTCGCCGAACATGTTCAGGTTGTTGCGGCGGAAGAAATAGGTTTCGCAGACCAGGTGGTGCAGCGTGAAGTCGCCGCTCTGGATGCGTTCGCGCAGGGTGGTGTGCGGCGGCGCGAAGCGGCGGCTGTGCGCCACCATCATGGGCACGCCGGTCTCGGCCTGCACGCGTGCCAGGCGCTCGGTGTCGGCCAGGGTCAGCGCGGCGGGAATCTCGATCAGCATGGGCTTGCCCAGGCGGGCGGCCAGTTCGGCGTGTTCGGCATGCAGGCCCGAGGGCGTGGCCAGCACCACCGCGTCCACGTCGGTGCGGGCCAGCGTGGCGGCCAGGTCGTCGCTGCAATCGGGAATGCCGTATTGCGCGGCCAATTGGCGGCCGCGCGACATGTCGGCCGCCGCCAGGGCCACGGTCTTCACGCCCGGCATGTCCGCGAAGATGCGCGCATGGGTCGAGCCCATGGCGCCTTCGCCGGCGATGCACAGACGGATGGGGGCGGACGAGGGGGCAGGCATGGGACGCGGTCTCCGTGATAAGGGAGCGCGGCCGTGGCCGCGCCCGTTGGTCGAGGGGATCCCGGTATTCTAGGCCGCGCTTCCGTGAGGGCCTAGCGGCCCGGGACCTGGAACGCCTTGCACGGATCTTCGCGCGGCGCGGGCGGAATCACGATGTCGCGGTCGTAGGCAGCCGCCGGCGCGGGCTGTTCGGTATAGCCCACCGACAGGATGGTGCCGGGCTGGAGCCAGCGCGGCACGCCGATGTCGCGGCGGGCATGGCCATTGCCGGCCAGCAGGACGACGGGCCGCTGGGCGGAAGCGCCGGGTACGCGCGCGGCGCTGGCGATCGCGCCGGCCATCACGGCGTCGCGCGCCAGCTGGGCCATGGCCATCCCGCCCAGCATGGACGGGGGCAGGGCGCCGCAATGGGCCTCGGCCACTTCCTTGCGCTGCGCCGCCAGCAGGTCGGGCGGAGGCGAGAGCAGGCCGAGCCGGCGCAATTCATTGGTATCGAACAGGGCGGCGGGGCCTTGTTTCATGACGGTGCCCGCATCGGCGCGCGACAGGTTGGCGGCGACCACAGGCAGCTTCTCGCGCAGCGCCAGCTCCAGGACGGGGCGGTAGTGCGCCCAGTCCCACCCCGTCTTGGCCGGTGCCGCGGCCTGGATCACGCAGTCGGCGCTGGTACAGGTGCGCATGGTCCGGTCCAGGTCGGCCTGCCGTTCGCGATCGAACTGTTCCATGGCGATGGCCGGCCGCCAGCCCGCGCGCACCGCGCGCGCGAGCGCCTGCAGGCGCTGGCGATGGCCCTGGGCGTTGTCATGGATTTCGCCCAGCAGCACGACCTGGTGGCGCGGCAGCTCGGCCGCGAGCGAGACGACGGCGGCGTCGTCCCTGCCGGGCAGCCACGAGCATCCGGCCAGCAGCAGGGCGGCGGTGGCGCCGGCCAGCGGCAGCAGGGCGGACGCGGTGCCCGCACCGCGCCGCGTCGGCGTGCAAGCGCGGGCCGTCATGCCGCGGGCCGGGGCGTGCCCGGCGCGATGGCGGCCAGCCCGTCGGCCAGCGCGGTCCACGCCGCCAGCTCGGGCTTGCCCGGCTTGCGTTCGCCGAAGAACTGCACGATCAGCGAACCTTCGGCGTCATAGCATTCCAGCGAGGTCACGATGCCGTCCACCGTGGGCTTGCGCACCAGCCAGGCCTCGGTGAACAGGTCCATGCGCAGATGCAGGTTGAAGCCCGGATCCAGCACGTTCAGCCACGGGCCCATGGGGGCGATGCGGTGGACCGGCCCGGTGTGGATCTGTACGCATCCGGCATTGCCGACGAACACCATGATGGGCAGCCCCGATCCGGCGGCCGAGTCCAGCACGGCATCCACGGCGCCGACGCCGACCTGCCGCGCGAACTCGGGGGGAGCGAGCCGCAGTGCCTGCGTACGTTCCACGCCATGCCGCCGCAGCAGGCCGAAAAACTCGTGGGTGTCGCGCAGTTCGCGCCATTCCTGGCGGAAGGCATCGACGTCGACGTCCTGGTCGGCCTTGCGCTCGGGGGCCGGCCGTGGTTCCGGCGTGACCGGCTGCGCGCTGTCGGCGTGCGCCGCCAGCAGGGCCTCGAACGCGGCGCGGTCGGTGCCCTCGGCCACATAGATCTTGTGCACCGCCTCGCCCTGCTGGTCGAACACCTGCAGGCTGGGGCGCTCGCCCCCCACGGCGTAGGCGTGCCGCCACTGCGACAGGAACAGGCGCAGGTCGATCTCGGGGTTCAGGGCCAGCCCCATCCTGCCTTCGACCTGGACGTGGTCGTAGACCCCGGTCTTTTCGTGGACGGCGGCCTCGTTGCGTGTCAGCGCCAGCAGTGGCCCGGCCGCCTTCAGTCCGCCCAGCAGCGTGGCCCAGTCGGGCTTGAGCCGGGTCGCGGACGGATCGGCTGCGACCAGCTCGCCTTCGCTGGCGCCGATGCGGGCGGCCGCGTCACGCATGCGCAGCTTGGGCTGCTCGGCCTTGAGGGCCAGGTAACGTTGCCAGAGGGTGGTTGCTGTCATGCGGGGAACCTTGGGACGGGGAAATGGTCGTAATGATAATGATTTTTATTAATGAAGGTAAGGCGCGGGCCGCATGATGGGGAGGGCGGGGCGACAAAAGGCCTTTCCGCCCTATACTAGAGTGTTTCGTCATTTTCCTTGCGAGTCCCGCCATGCCGCAATACCGTTCCCGTACCTCCACCCATGGCCGCAACATGGCCGGGGCACGTGCGCTATGGCGCGCGACCGGCATGAAGGACGGTGACTTCGGCAAGCCCATCGTCGCGGTCGTCAATTCCTTCACCCAGTTCGTGCCCGGCCACGTGCACCTGAAGGACCTGGGCCAGATGGTCGCCCGCGAGATCGAGGCCGCCGGCGGCGTCGCCAAGGAGTTCAACACCATCGCGGTGGACGACGGCATCGCCATGGGGCACGGCGGCATGCTGTATTCGCTGCCCTCGCGCGAGCTGATCGCTGACTCGGTCGAGTACATGGTGAACGCGCATTGCGCCGACGCCATGGTCTGCATCTCCAACTGCGACAAGATCACCCCGGGGATGCTGATGGCCGCCATGCGGCTGAACATTCCGGCCGTGTTCGTGTCGGGCGGCCCCATGGAGGCCGGCAAGGTCATCGAGGCCTACCATCCCGCCCAGGACGTGAACGGCCAGAAGATCATCAAGGTGGACCTGATCGACGCCATGATCAAGGCCGGCGACCCCACCGTGTCGGACGAGGACGTCGAGAACTACGAGCGCTCGGCCTGTCCCACGTGCGGGTCCTGCTCGGGCATGTTCACCGCCAACTCGATGAACTGCCTGACCGAAGCGCTGGGGCTGTCGCTGCCGGGCAACGGCACGCTGGTGGCCACCCACGCCGACCGCAAGGACCTGTTCCTGCGCGCCGGCCGGGTCGCCGTCGAGCTGTGCCGCCGCTATTACGAGCAGGACGACGCTTCCGTCCTGCCGCGCAACATCGCCACCAAGGCGGCATTCACCAACGCGATGGCGCTGGACGTGTCCATGGGCGGCTCGACCAATACCGTGCTGCACCTGCTGGCCGCGGCGCAGGAAGGCGGCGTGGATTTCACGATGAGCGACATCGATCGCATCTCGCGCCACGTGCCCTGCCTGTGCAAGGTCGCGCCCGCCACGCAGCAATACCACATCGAGGACGTGCACCGCGCCGGCGGCATCATGGCCATCCTGGCCGAGCTCGACCGCGCGGGCCTGCTGGACACCTCGGTGTCCACCGTGCACAGCAAGACCCTGGGCGAGGCCATCGCCGCGAACGACGTCAAGACGAACGCCGACGAAGCCGTCCATGCCTTCTTCCGCGCGGCGCCCGGCGGCGTGCCGACCCAGACCGCCTTCAGCCAGGACAAGCGCTTCGACAAGCTGGACCTGGACCGGGCTGCCGGCTGCATCCGCGACAAGGCCCATGCCTATTCCCAGGACGGCGGCCTGGCCGTGCTGTACGGCAACGTGGCCGAGAAGGGCTGCATCGTCAAGACGGCGGGGGTCGATGAAAGCATCCTGAAATTCACCGGCAAGGCGCGCATCTTCGAGAGCCAGGAAGACGCCGTGGACGGCATCCTGGGCGATACGGTGCATGCCGGCGACGTGGTCATCATCCGCTACGAAGGCCCCAAGGGCGGCCCCGGCATGCAGGAAATGCTCTATCCGACCTCGTACATCAAGTCCAAGGGCCTGGGCAAGGCCTGCGCCTTGCTGACCGACGGCCGCTTCTCGGGCGGATCCTCGGGCCTGGTGATCGGCCATGCTTCGCCCGAGGCGGCCGAGGGCGGTACCATCGGGCTCGTGGAAGAGGGCGACATCATCGAGATCGACATTCCCAACCGCCGCATCAACCTGCGCGTGGACGACGCGGAACTGGCCAGGCGCCGCCAGGCGATGGAAGCCCGCGGCGACAAGGCGTGGCAGCCGCTCGATCGCCAGCGCGTGGTGTCGCAGGCGCTGCAGGCGTACGGGATGATGGCGACCTCCGCCGACCGCGGCGCGGTGCGGGACATCTCGCAATTGAAGGCCCCGCGCGCCCGCTAGGGAAGCCCGGAAGCCCGGCTTCGAAAAACAGACGGCCTCGCTTTCAGGAGCGAGGCCGTTTTCGTTTTCGGCGCGGCGGCCGGTCAGGGGGCGGGAGGCGGAACTTCCTTGGCAGGCGTTCCCTGTTCTTCCTTTTCCACGCGATTCAGCAGCTTGGCGAACTCGATCACCAGCCTGCGGCTGCGCGCGTCCAGCGTGGCGAAGCTGCGGCGCAGGGCGCGTGTGTCGTCGGCGTAGGGCAGCTCGTCGCCGTCACGCAGCTCCGAGGTGGCGGGAAGCACGCGGACGTTCTCGACCAGGGCATAAAGATCGGTCACGCCCACGTTCATGGCCCGGGCGATGTTCTCCAGGCGTACGATGGACGGCTTCTGCTTGCCGGTCTCGATGCGGGAAAGATTGCCGGCATCGGTTCCGACTTCCATGGCGACGGCCTCGAGCTTGAGCCCGAGTTTCTCGCGCGTATATCGGATCGCCGAACCTATGTCCATGGCGTGATTGTCCGAATGCCTTGCTCTGCACGCAAAGCGTAAGACGCAAATTATTCGTGTATATTTTGCGTAAAAAGCAAAACGAATCATTGCGCCAAGCGGGAGAAGCGTGGGTCAGGCCCTCCCGAGGCGACGGGGGTTGCGTGCCATGCAAACACACCAAGGCGTGACGGAACTGCTGGTACTCAGCGGGATCGACCAGGACGGCCACATCGCGTGGCTCTTCGTGCCGCGCGGCTGGGACATCGCCGCGCTGGAACAACTGTTCCCCTTCTCGGGCCATGCCCGCGCGCGGCGACGCCATGTGTTGATCGCGGTGCCGATCGCCCGCGAACTGGCCCAGCGGTACGGCACCCGGCCCTTGCTCGAGTTCCCGGACACGCCGTCGCTGCACAGCCTGCTTTCCGAAGGCCTCGCGGCGGTGAAGCTGCTGATCGCGCGCGATCAGGACACGGCATCGGCCATGCCGCTGTGACGCAGCAGGGCCTCGATGCTGGGATCCCGGCCGCGGAAGGCGCGGAACGACTCGATCGCGGGCCGGCTGCCGCCCACTTGCAGGATCTCCCGCAAGAAGCGTGCCCCGACCTCGGGCCGTAGCGTATCCTCGGTCGCCGCGTCCTCGAAAGCCGCGTAGGCGTCGGCGGACAATACTTCCGCCCACTTGTAGCTGTAGTAGCCGGCCGAGTAGCCGCCGGCGAAGATGTGGCTGAAGGTGTTGATCCAGCGCGAGACCTCCGGCTGGGGCAGCACGTGCATGCGGTCGTTCACCGCGCGCGACAGCGCCAGCACGCTTTGCTGGCCGTCGGGATCGTAGTCGGTGTGCAGGTGCATGTCGGTGGCGGCCAGCACGACCTGGCGCAGCGTCATCAGCCCGCCCTGGAAGTTCTTGGCGGCGACCATCTTGTCGTACAGGGCGCGGGGCAGCGGTTCGCCCGTTTCCGCGTGCGCGGTCATCTGTTCCAGCACCGCCCATTCCCAGCAGAAGTTCTCCATGAACTGGCTGGGCAGTTCGACCGCATCCCATTCCACGCCGTTGATGCCCGACACGCCCAGGTCTTCCATCTGCGTGAGCATGTGATGCAGGCCGTGGCCGCATTCATGGAACAGGGTGATGACTTCGTCGTGCGTGAACAGCGAGGGCTTGCCGCCGCTGGGCGGCGTGAAATTGCAGACAAGGTAGGCCACCGGTGTCTGCAGTTCGCCGCCGGGGCGGCGATAGCGGGTGCGGGCGTCGTCCATCCATGCGCCGCCGCGCTTGCCGTCGCGCGCGTACAGGTCCAGGTAGAACTGCGCCAGCAGCGTGCCGGCGGCCGATTCCACGCGGAAGAAGCGCACGTCGGGATGCCAGGCCGGGGCGTCGTCCGGGCGGATGCGGACCGAGAACAGCGTCTCGATCACCTTGAACAGGCCCGCCAGCACCTTGGGTTCGGGGAAGTATTGCTTGACCTCGTTTTCCGAGAAGGCGTAGCGTGCCTGGCGCAGTTTCTCGGACGCATAGGCGATGTCCCAGGGCTCGAGTTCGGCCAGGCCCAGCTCGGCGGCGGCGAATTCCCGCAGCTCGCGCAGGTCGCGCTCGGCATAGGGGTGCGCGCGCTCGGCCAGCTCGGCCAGGAATTTCTGCACCTGCTCGGGCGTATCGGCCATCTTGGGCACCAGCGACACCTCGCCGTAGTTGGCATAGCCCAGCAGGCCCGCTTCCTCGCGGCGCAGGCGCAGCAGGTCCAGCATGATGGCGGTGTTGTCCCACTCGGCCCGACCCTGTCCGTATTCGGGACCAAGCTCCGAGGCGCGCGTCACGTGCGCCTTGTACATGGTCTCGCGCAGGGCGCGGTTGTCGGCGTATTGCAGTACCGGGAAATACGAGGGGAAGTGCAGGGTGAACTTCCAGGCCGGCGCTTCGTCCGGGGCTTCGCCTTCCTTGGCCGGAATCTTCCGGGCGGCTTCGCGCGCCGCTTCCTTCACGTCCTCGGGCAGTCCGGCCAGTTCGGCTTCGTCGCGCACGATCAGCGCATAGGAGTTGGTGGCGTCCAGCACGTGGTCGGAGAAAGCCTTGGACAGCGTTGCCTGCTGTTCCTGGATCTCGGCGAAGCGAGGCTTGGATTCCTCGGGCAGCTCGGCGCCGCCCAGGCGAAAGCCCCGCAGCTCGTTCTCGATCAGTTTCTTGCGGGCCGGCGTCTGCTGCTGGAATTCCTTGCTGGCCGCCAATTTCTTGTAACGCTCGTACAGCGCCTGGTTCTGGCCCAGGCCGGCCCAGAACTCGGTCACGCGCGGCAGGTTCTCGCCGTAGGCGGCACGCAGCTCGGGCGTATCGGCCACCGCGTTCAGGTGTCCCACCACGCTCCAGGCCCGCGACAGCCCCTCGGTGCCTTCATCCAGCGTCTCGACCACGCTGTGCCAGGTAGCCGGCGCATCCGCGGCCTGGTCCGCCTCCAGCTTGTCCACCGCCTTCTGCGCCCGCTCCAGCAGGGCCGTGATGGCCGGTGTGATGTGCTCCGGCCGGATGGCATCAAACCGGGCCAGGCCCGACAGGTCCATGAGCGGATTGCCGGCCAGGGCGGAGGAAGAGGAAAGGTCGGACGCTTGCGCCATGGGGAAACTCCTGAATGCTGACTGTGCCCCGTAGATGGGGGCGAAAAAAGGAAACACCAGGGGAGGGCACCATCCCGGGAACAGGGGGACAAGAACGCCGCCCCTTGCCAGCCTGTTGGTTTCCAGGATGCGGTGGATCCGGCTCCGCCGGTCCGCCCGCATCGCCCCCTGGGGGGCGCCCGAAGGGCGTAGGGGGGGGCCTACCCCTCAGCAGATTCCAGCGTATTGGCCAGCAGCATCGTGATCGTCATCGGGCCGACGCCGCCCGGGACCGGGGTGATCCAGCCGGCCACTTCCGAGACGCTGGCGAAATCGACGTCGCCGCATAGCTTGCCGGCCTCGTCGCGGTTGATGCCCACGTCGATCACCACCGCGCCGGGCTTGACCATGTCGCCGGTCAGCGTGTTGCGGCGGCCCACGGCGGCCACCACCACGTCGGCCTGGCGGGTATGGTAGGCGAGGTCGGGCGTGCCGCTGTGGCATATCGTGACCGTGGCGTTGGCCTGCAACAGCAGCAGCGCCATGGGCTTGCCCACGGTGTTGCTGCGGCCGATGACCACGGCATGCTTGCCGCGCAGATCGTAGCCGGTGCTTTCGATCAGCTTCATGCAGCCGTAGGGCGTGCACGGACGGAAGCCTTTCAGTCCCGCCATCAACTCGCCGGCGCTGAGCACGGAGTAGCCGTCCACGTCCTTGCGGGTGGAAATGGCCTCGATCACCTTGTGCGGGTCGATGTGCCTGGGCAAGGGCATCTGCACCAGGATGCCGTGGATGGCGGGATCATGGTTGAGCAGGTCGATGCGGGCCAGCAGCTCGGCCTCGGTCATCGTGGCCTCGTACTTCTCCAGCACCGAATGGAAGCCCGCGTCGTGGCACGCCTTGACCTTGTTGCGCACGTACACGTGCGAGGCCGGATCGTCGCCCACCAGGATCACCGCCAGGCCGGGACGCCTGCCCTGGCGCGTGAGTTCGGCGGCGCGCTGGGCGATGTCGGAGCGGATCTGCTTGGAGAGTTCGTTGCCGTTGATGAGGCGTGCGGGCATGGCGGTCTGAAGGCAAAGAGGAGTGGGGGAACGAGGGCGCGGACGCCTGGGGCATTTTAGCGCACGGGGGCCGACGCTTCAGCCAGGCGTGCCGGTTTCCACCGCCGTCATCACCGCCGCCACGGCCCTGTCCCCATCCTGTCCGGACGCTTCCAGGCCAGCCACCACGCTCCGCCGGTCGGCCTCGCTGCGGTTCTGGCTCATCTTCCACTTGGCCTGCAGCCGCGCGATGGGCATTTCCAGTCCGACGATGGCCGCCAGCCTTTCCTGCAGGAAGGCCGGCGGCGCGTCGCTCATCTTCCACGGGGCGTCGCGGCCCTGCTCGAACATCCGCGTCAGCCGGCCCACCACGCCGGCCACCCAGCCGGGATCGTCATGCACGATGATCCGGCCGCGGGCATGCACCACGGCGTAGTTGTAGGTGGGCACGACTTCGTGGGTCGTGCGCTTGGTTTCGTACAGGCTGGGCGATACGTAGGCGCTGGGGCCCTGGAAGACGACCAGGCTCTCGGCCTGGGAATCCGCCAGTTCCCGCCAGACCGGATTCGCCCGTGCCACGTGGCACAGCAATGTGCCATGCGGACCGCGGTCGGGATCCAGGATGAAGGGCAGGTGGTTGGCGTCCAGCCCTTGCGGTCCCGCCGTCACCAGCATGCCGAGCGGACAGGCGCGTATCAGGTCGCGGATCTTGTCCGTGCCGGTCTGCTCGAAATGCGACGGCAAATACATAGTTACCTTGGTGTCGAGCGGCGGAGAGCAAGAACACGGTGCTTCGCGCCGAGAGAACTCATCCAGACCCGGGATGCGGTGGATCCGGCTCCGCCGGTCCACCCGCATCGCCCTGCGGGACCCGGCCCCCTTGGGGGGCTGCCGCGTAGCGGCTGGGGGCCCCCACCATTCCGGGCACGCGTAAGCGCGTAGGGGGATTATCCCTGCGGCCGATGGTGCAGGGCCACCTTCATCAGGTCGGCCACGGTCGTGACCTGCAGCTTTTCCATGATGTTGGCGCGATGCGCCTCGACGGTCTTGATGCTGATGCCCAGGTCGTCGGCGATCTGCTTGTTCAGGCGGCCGGCCACGATGCGTTCCAGGACCTGCTGTTCGCGCACGGTCAGCCGGGCCAGCAGGGCCTCGTGGCCGCGCCGGGTGGCTTCGTCGGCCGCGCGGGAATGGGCCTGCTCCAGCATGTTGGCGATGATCTGGCGCAGGTCCGCTTCGTTGAAGGGTTTTTCCAGGAAATCCACCGCGCCTTTCTTCATGGTGGAGACCGCCATGGGCACGTCGCCGTGGCCGGTGACGAAGACGATGGGCAGGGTGGACTTGCGGGCGAGCAGTTGTTCCTGGAGCTCGAGCCCGGTCATGCCCGGCATCCGGACGTCGGCGATCAGCACGCCGATCACCTCGGGGTCGTACTCGGCCAGGAAGCGTTCCGAACTCTCGTAGGCCCGTACCCGGTAACCGTTGGCTTCGAGCAGCCATCGGAGAGAATCTCGCACGGCTTCGTCGTCGTCGACTATGAAGACCGTGCTGGATTGGGGCGTATTGCTCATCAGGTAAGCTCCTTGGGTGCGGATTCCAGTTCGGGGGCGGGTCCGGTCGGCAGGATCGGACGTACCCACGGAAGCGTGAACTTGAAGATCGTGCCTCCGGCGGGATTGGCTTCGGCCCACAGCCGGCCGTGGTGGAACTCGATGATCGTGCGGCAGATGTTCAGGCCCATGCCCATGCCTTCCGACTTGGTGCTGTAGAAAGGCTCGAACAGCCGTTCGGGGTCGGCCAGCCCATGGCCGGTATCGGTGACTGCCACTTCAACCATGTCGTCGCGCACGTTCGCTTCCACCAGCAGTTCCCGCCCCTCTGAATCCTGCATGGCCTCCAGGCCGTTTTTCATCAGATTCAGGACCACCTGTTCGATCAGGATAGGATCGGCAAGAACGTCCGGCAACTGTTCGGGTATTTTTTGAATGATATCGATCCGCCGGGTCCGGGACTCGATCCCGGCAAAACCGACCGCATTATCCACGATCGTGGGCAGGCTGACCCGCTGGCGCTTGGGCTCGCTCCGCTTCACGAATTCGCGTATGCGGCGGATGATCATACCTGCACGCTGGGCCTGTGCGGTGGTTTTTTCCAGGGCCGGCAGCAATTTGGCCGGATCGGTATCGCCGGCGCGTACCAGCGCCACCACGCCCATGCTGTAGTTGTTGATGGCCGTCAGCGGCTGGTTCAGCTCGTGCGCCAGCGACGAGGCCATTTCGCCCATGGTGATCAGGCGGCTGGTGAGCTGGATCTTCTCCTGCTGGGCGCGGGACGCTTCCTCGGAGGCCCGGCGCTCGGTGATGTCGCGCGCCACCTGCATGCGCACCCGGCGTCCGTCCACCCATTGCAGCATGCGATGGCGCACCTCGAACCAGCGGTGCGTGGACGAGGAATACACTTCGATTGCTTCATCGGTGAAACGGCCGCGCCGGCCGGCGGACAGTTCGTCGTGCCCGGTGGGCTGCGAACCCAGCACGCGGCGGTAGGTCTTGTTGGCGAACAGCAGTTCCGAGCCCTTGGGGGTCTCGGCCGTGACCGAGATGGCGTCGTCCAGGCCCTCGAGCACGGTCATGAAGCGTTCGTGGGCGGCGGCCAGGGCCTCGCGGATGCGCTTGGGCTCGGTGATGTCGGTCATGGACGTCATCCACCCGGTCTGCACGCCACGCTGGTCCAGCAGCGGCGACACGTACATCCGCGCGAAGAAGATCGAGCCGTCGCGCCGCTGCGCCTCCATCTCGAAGCCGCTGCTGGGGGCGTTGCCCGACAGCAGCATCTCGGTGTTGCGCCACTGGGCGGCATGGTCGCCCTGGGGCCAGTAGGGGTAGGGCGGCGGCCGGCCCAGCAGGTCGGCCTCGTCCCAGCCCATCATCCGGCAGAAGGCCGGGTTCACATAGGTAATGCGGCCTTCCATGTCCAGCACCCGCATGCCGGTCAGCATGGAGTTCTCCATGGCGCGGCGGAAGGCGGTCTCGGCGATCAGGGCCTGTTCGGCCTGGGAACGGAAGCGCGTGTGGCGCCACAGCGCGAACAGGCTCCATATGATGACCGCCGACAGCGACACCACGACCCAGACCAGCATGGTCTGCGAGGTGTCGGTTTGCGTGCGGTAGCCGCGCGCGCTCAGCATCATGCCGTTGCCCGGCGGGTCCAGCGGCACTTCGTAGGCGTTGATGGCGCCCTTGTCCGCGCGCGACGACGAGGACACCAGCGGCATCTCGTTGCCGTCCAGGATGGAAACCTTGTACTTGCGCTGGGTCTCCTGCGGGATCAGGTGCTGCAGGATGGCGTCCACCGAATACACCGTGGCCAGCGTGCCCAGGAAGCGTTCGTCCTGGAACACCGGCACGTACAGGTCCAGGTAGACCTCGTTGTACTGCCCCCGGTAGGGGCGGGAATACGCCGGCCGGTGCTCGTCGCGGGCGATCTCGAAGGCGCGGAAGGCCTCCGGCTCGGCCGCGCCGGGGGCGCTCATGCGGAAGGTCTGGCCCGCGCGCCGGTCCGGCGTCGAGACCCAGACCGCCTTGCGGTCGGCGTTGATCCAGGCCACGTGGATGATCTCGGGATGCTCGACCTGCAGTTCCCGGGCATCGTCCAGGAAGCGGCCCTCGGTCATGCTGGTGCGCACCAGGTCGCGTCCCAGCGCGCCCATGCGGTCGCGCGCCGCCAGCATGCGCAGGCGCATCGATTGCTGCGCCCAGTCGACGTCCCGCACCAGCGTGCCGTAGCGCTGGGCGTCGTCGCGGGCATCCAGCCACCACAGGATCGAGCCCATGACGCAGACGAACAGCCCCAGCGCGATGGCGGGCGTCAGCCAATACCAGCTGCGCCGGCGCAGGCGCCCCAGATCCTTGAACGGGGCGGGAATATTGGAAGGATGAACGGTAGACATGAAGAAAGTTTACGCACAGTGTGGTGCGTTCGGAGGCCCGCTGTTTTATTGCAGCGCAGAATGCTTTTATCCGGGTTTCGTGGTAGATTTCACATTGTGGTAAATGATATCGTAAAGCGAAATTTTTATTGCATGGAAGGCTTCCTGCCTTCTAGAATCGCGCCGGAGTTGCGAGGGCCCTAGTTTTACATAGGCGAAGGCCGCCAACAGCGACTTAACCCTCGGATGGCTACGAGCCGTCCGGATGTCACAGAGACTCAGGAGACAGGCATGTCCGCTCTTCCTCAGGTCGGGGCCGGTATAACCGCCGCCAACGACGAAGATACCCTGGAAACCCAAGAATGGCTCGAAGCCCTGGAAGCGGTTCTGGATCGCGAAGGCCCTGAGCGCGCGCATTACCTGCTGGAACGCCTGATCGACCTGGCCCGCCGTTCCGGCGCCTACATCCCGTTCTCGCCGAACACCGCCTACGTCAACACCATCCCGCCGCACATGGAGCCGGCGCATCCGGGCAAGCTGGATCTGGAAAACCGCATCCGCTCGTACATCCGCTGGAACGCGATGGCCATGGTGGTCAAGGCCAACCGGCTGCATCCGCCCGATGGCGGCGACCTGGGCGGCCACATCGCCTCGTTCGCCTCGCTGGCGACCATGATCGAGACCGGCCAGAACCACTTCTGGCACGCCGAGACCGAAAACCGCGGCGGCGACCTGGTCTACTTCCAGGGCCATTCCTCGCCCGGCGTGTACGCCCGCGCCTTCCTGGAAGGCCGCCTGTCGGAAGACCAGCTCAACCATTTCCGCCAGGAAGTCGACGGCAAGGGCCTGTCGTCCTACCCGCATCCGAAGCTGATGCCCGACTTCTGGCAGTTCCCGACCGTCTCGATGGGCCTGGGCCCCCTGATGGCCATCTACCAGGCCCGTTTCCTGAAATACCTGCACGCCCGCGGCATCGCCGATACCAGCAACCGCAAGGTCTGGGTGTTCTGCGGCGACGGCGAAATGGACGAGCCCGAATCGCTGGGCGCCATCAGCCTGGCCTCGCGCGAAAAGCTGGACAACCTGGTGTTCGTGATCAACTGCAACCTGCAGCGCCTGGACGGCCCGGTGCGCGGCAACGGCAAGATCATCCAGGAACTGGAAGGCGAATTCCGCGGCAGCGGCTGGAACGTCATCAAGCTGATCTGGGGCGGCTACTGGGATCCGCTGCTGGCGCGCGACAAGGAAGGCATCCTGCGCCAGATCATGGAAGAGACCGTCGACGGCGAATACCAGGCCTACAAGGCCAACGACGGCGCGTTCGTGCGCGAGAACTTCTTCGGCAAGCACCCCAAGCTGCTGGAGATGGTCAGCCGCATGAGCGACGAGGACATCTGGCGCCTGAACCGCGGCGGCCATGACCCGCACAAGGTCTACGCCGCGTTCGACGCCGCGCAGAACAGCCAGGGCCGCCCGACCGTCATCCTGGCCAAGACCATCAAGGGCTACGGCATGGGCGCCGCCGGCGAGTCGCGCAACCCCGCGCACCAGCAGAAGAAGCTGGACGACGACATCATCCGCGCCTACCGCGACCGCTTCAACATCCCGGTGCCGGACGACAAGCTGGGCGAACTGCCGTACTTCAAGCCGTCCGACGAATCGCCGGAAATGAAGTACCTGCACGAGCGCCGCCAGGCCCTGGGCGGCTACCTGCCGCACCGCCGCCAGAAGGCCGACGAGCACCTGCCCGCGCCGGCGCTGTCGACCTTCCAGGCCGTGCTCGATCCCACCGCCGAGGGCCGCGAGATCTCGACCACGCAAGCCTTCGTGCGCATCCTGACGCAACTGCTGCGCGACAAGACGCTCGGCCCGCGCGTCGTGCCCATCGTGCCCGACGAATCGCGCACCTTCGGCATGGAAGGCATGTTCCGCCAGATCGGCATCTACGCCCACGAAGGCCAGAAGTACGTGCCCGTGGACAAGGCGCAGGTCATGTACTACCGCGAGGCGGAAGACGGCCAGATCCTGGAAGAGGGCATCAACGAAGCGGGCGCGATGAGCTCGTGGATCGCCGCGGCGACGTCCTACTCGTCGAACAACCGCATCATGGTGCCGTTCTACATCTATTACTCGATGTTCGGCTTCCAGCGCATCGGCGACCTGGCCTGGGCCGCCGGCGACATGCAGGCCCGCGGCTTCATGCTGGGCGGCACCGCCGGCCGCACGACGCTCAACGGCGAAGGCCTGCAGCACGAGGACGGCCACAGCCACCTGATGTCGGCCACCATCCCCAACTGCGTGTCGTACGACCCGACCTTCGCGCACGAACTGGCGGTCATCATCCAGAACGGCCTCAAGCGCATGGTGGAAGACCAGGAAAACGTCTTCTACTACATCACGGTCATGAACGAGAACTATGCCCAGCCGGGCCTGAAGGCCGGCGACGAAGAGGGCATCATCCGCGGCATGTACCAGTTGAAGAAGAGCGAGGCCAAGGCCGAGCATCGCGTCCAGCTGCTGGGTTCGGGCACCATCCTGCGCGAAGTCATCGCCGCCCAGGAACTGCTCGAGAAGGACTGGGGCGTTGCCGCCGACGTCTGGAGCGTGACCAGCTTCACCGAGCTGCGCCGCAACGGCCTGGACGCCGATCGCCACAACCTGCTGCATCCGACCGAGAAGAAGGCCCAGGTCGCCTACGTGACCGAAGTGCTGGAAAAGACCGAAGGTCCCATCGTCGCCTCGACCGACTACATGAAGTCCTTCGCCGACCAGATCCGTCCGTTCATCCCCAGGGGCCGCACCTACAACGTGCTGGGCACCGACGGGTTCGGCCGTTCCGACTTCCGCGCCAAGCTGCGCGAACACTTCGAGGTGGATCGCCACTTCGTCACGCTGTCCGCCCTGAAGGCGCTGGCCGACGAAGGCAAGATCCCGGTGAAGAAGGTGGCCGAGGCCATCAAGAAGTACGGCATCAACCCCGAGAAAGCCAACCCTCAACACGCGTGATCGATGGCCGGGATGGGTAAGATAGGGACTGCCCCTGTCTTGCCCGCCCGGCCGGCGCGCGCCTGCCTGCGGCGGGGGCGCCGGTGGGGTCCGGCTTTCTGGAGACTACAGAATGAGTAATGTGAGCGAGCTGAAAGTCCCCGACATCGGTGATTTCAGCGAAGTCGAAGTGATCGAGATCCTGGTCTCGGTGGGCGACACCATCAAGGCCGAGCAAAGCCTGGTCACGGTCGAGTCCGACAAGTCGTCCATGGAAATCCCGGCCGCCGCCGGCGGGGTGGTCAAGGCCATCAAGGTCAAGGTCGGCGACAAGGTCAGCGAAGGTACGCCGCTGGTCGAGATCGAAGCCGCCGGCGGCGCCGAGGCGCCCCAGCGGGAAGCGGCGCCTGCCAAGGCCGAAGCGCCCGCCGCCGCGCCCGCCGCCAAGCAGGAAGCCGCGCCGCAGGCCGCGCCGGCCGCCGCGCCCGCCCAGGGCGGTGGCGAGGAAACCGTGGTCGTGCCCGACATCGGCGACTTCAAGGACGTCGAAGTCATCGAACTGCTGGTCAAGGCCGGCGACAAGGTCTCGGCCGAGCAAAGCCTGGTCACCGTCGAGTCCGACAAGTCCTCCATGGAAATCCCGACCTCGGTCGCGGGCGAAGTCACCGAGGTGCTGGTCAAGGTCGGCGACAAGGTATCCAAGGGTAGCCAACTGGTGAAGGTCAAGACCGGTGCCGCCGCCGCTGCCGCGCCGGCCGCCAAGGCCGAGAGCGCGCCGGCTCCCGCCGCCAGGGCCGAGGCGCCGGCGTCCGCCGCGCCGGCTGCCGCGCCCGCGGCCAAGCAGCCGCCCGTGCCGGCCGACTCCGCCGTCGAACACGCGCCTTCCAAGGCCCATGCCTCGCCGTCCGTGCGCAAGTTCGCGCGCGAACTGGGCGTGGACCTTTCCAAGGTGTCCGCCACCGGTCCCAAGGGCCGCATCACGCCCGACGACGTGCGCAACTTCGTCAAGAAGGCCCTGGCGGGCGGCGCCGCCGCAGCGCCCGCGGCCGCCGGCGGCTCGGGCTCCGGCCTGGAAGTGCTGGCCTGGCCCAAGGTCGATTTCGCCAAGTTCGGCGAAGTCGAGGCCAAGCCGCTGTCGCGCATCAAGAAGATCTCCGGCGCCAACCTGCACCGCAACTGGGTGATGATCCCCCACGTCACCAACAACGAGGATGCGGACATCACCGACCTGGAAGCCTTCCGCGTCCAGCTCAACAAGGAAAACGAGAAATCCGGCGTCAAGGTCACGATGCTCGCGTTCCTGATCAAGGCCGTCGTCTCGGCGCTGAAGAAATTCCCCGAGTTCAACGCCTCGCTGGAAGGCGACAACCTGATCCTGAAGAAGTACTTCCACATCGGTTTCGCCGCCGACACGCCCAACGGGCTGGTGGTGCCGGTCATCCGCGACGCCGACAAGAAGGGCGTCCTGGAGCTGGCCAAGGAAACCTCCGAACTGGCCAAGAAGGCGCGCGACGGCAAGCTCTCGCCCTCGGAAATGCAGGGCGGCTGCTTCTCGATCTCGTCGCTGGGCGGCATCGGCGGCACCAGCTTCACGCCCATCATCAACGCGCCCGAAGTGGCCATCCTGGGCGTCAGCCGTTCCACCATGAAGCCCGTCTGGGACGGCAAGCAGTTCGTGCCGCAACTGACGCTGCCCATGTCGCTGTCGTACGACCACCGCGTCATCGACGGCGCCGCCGGCGCCCGCTTCAACGCCTACCTGGCCTCGGTGCTGGCGGACTACCGCCGCATCCTGCTGTAAGGAGCCCGAGATGGCGATAGAACTCAAGGTACCCGACATCGGCGACTTCAAGGACGTCGAAGTCATCGAGATCCTGGTGGCCGTGGGCGACACCATCAAGGCCGAGCAAAGCCTGATCACCGTCGAATCCGACAAGTCCTCCATGGAAATCCCCGCCGCGCAGGGCGGGGTGGTCAAGGCCATCAAGGTCAAGGTCGGCGACAAGGTCAGCGAAGGCTCGGTGCTCGTCGAGGTCGACGCGGCCGAAGGCGCCGCCGCGGCCAGCCCGGCCCCGGCCGCGGACGGCAAGTCGCGTACCGGTTTCCCCAAGGTCGAAGTGGCGCCCGCCGCCATGCACGAACTGGGCGAACCGACCTCCGACAAGCCGGATCCCGACCCCGTCCCGCTGCCCGCCGCCAGCTTCGGCGGCAAGGCCGACCAGAGCTTCGACGTCGTGGTCCTGGGCGCCGGCCCCGGCGGCTACTCCGCCGCCTTCCGCGCCGCCGACCTGGGCCTGAAAGTGGCCCTGGTCGAACGCTATTCGACCCTGGGCGGGGTCTGCCTGAACGTCGGCTGCATTCCCTCCAAGGCCCTGCTGCATACCGCGGCCGTGGTCGAGGAAGCCGCCAAGATGGCCGAGCACGGCATCACCTTCGGCAAGCCCGAAATCGACCTGGACAAGTTGCGCAAGTTCAAGGACGGCGTCGTCGGCAAGCTGACCGGCGGCCTGGCGGGCATGGCCAAGGCCCGCAAGGTCACCGTGGTGACTGGCGTCGGCGCCTTCGTCGGCCCCAACCACATCGAAGTGCAGGGCAAGGACGGCAAGCAGGTCATCCAGTTCGCCAGCGCCATCATCGCCGCCGGCAGCCAGTCCGTGAAACTGCCCTTTGCCCCGGAAGACGAACGCATCGTCGACTCCACCGGCGCACTGCTTTTGAAGCGCGTGCCCAAGAAGATGCTCATCATCGGCGGCGGCATCATCGGCCTGGAAATGGGCACGGTGTACTCGACCCTGGGCGCCAGGCTCGACGTCGTCGAAATGCTGGACGGCCTGATGCAGGGCGCCGACCGCGACCTGGTCAAGGTCTGGCAGAAGATGAACGAACACCGCTTCGACAACATCATGTTGAAGACCAAGACGGTGGGCATCGAGGCCAAGGCCGATGGCATCTGGGTCACCTTCGAGGGCGAGAAGGCCCCCAAGGAACCCCAGCGCTACGACCTCGTCCTGCAGGCCGTCGGCCGCAGCCCCAACGGCAAGAAGATCGGCGCCGACAAGGCCGGCGTGCAGGTGGGCGACCGCGGATTCATTCCGGTGGATTCCCAGATGCGCACCAACGTGCCGCACATCTACGCCATCGGCGACATCGTCGGCCAGCCCATGCTGGCCCACAAGGCCGTGCATGAGGGCCACGTGGCGGCGGAAGCCGCGGCCGGCCAGAAGAGCCACTTCGACGCCACCGTCATCCCCTCCGTGGCTTACACGGATCCGGAAGTCGCGTGGGTGGGCCTGACCGAGGACGAAGCCAGGAAGCAGGGCCGCAAGGTCACCAAGGGCATGTTCCCCTGGGCCGCTTCGGGCCGCGCCATCGCCAATGGGCGCGACGAAGGGTTCACCAAGCTGCTGTTCGACGAAGAGACGCACCGGATCGTGGGCGGCGGCATCGTGGGGACGAATGCCGGCGACATGATCGGCGAGGTCGCCCTGGCGATCGAGATGGGGGCGGATATGGTGGATATCGGGAAGACCATCCATCCGCATCCGACCCTGGGCGAGTCGATCGGGATGGCGGCCGAGGTGGCGGAAGGGGTGTGTACGGATTTGCCGCCGGTCAGGAAGAAGTAGGGGTGTCGTAGTTTGAAAAAAAAGGCCGCACTTTGTGTGGCCTTTTTTGTTTTTTGCGGCAGCCAGGGGAACGGGTGCCTTGATGAGTCGGCCATGATCACCACCGAACGGTTCGACCACAATAGTCGAGGTATTCGAGGCCGGGATGGCCCAGTTTGGTCAGAAGCACGTTCACAACCCCGGGAACACTTTCCTCGATCGACAATCTCCCCTCAGGGCCTCCCAGGTCGGTGCGCACCCAACCCGGCGCGATCAGCAGCATGGCCCGTGGCGTTTGCGCTTGACGCGCGGCAAAGCTGCGCATGAATTGGTTCAAGGCTGCCTTGCTGCCACGGTAAACCTCCCGCTGGCCGGATTCGTTGTCGGCGATACTGCCTTGTCCGGATGACATGACCCCGATCAGGCCGGCCGGCGTGACAAGGTCGGACAAGCGCTCGACCACCCGCATCGGGCTAAGTGCATTGGTGATCATGAGATTCACGAAATCCTCCGTCGAGACCTCACCGATGGTCTGAGTCGGGTCAGGATTGGTCGTCCCGGCATTGACAAACAGAATGTCGAACATCCGGCCGGACAGGCGCTCGTGTAAGGCTCGGATCTGCTCGGGTCGGGTAATGTCCAGCATTTCAATGTCGACCCGGTCCGGATGCGCATCGGCCAAATCGTGCAAGAGGGTCCGGCCGCCACCGGCGCGGACTGTGCCCACGACGTGCCAGCCGTTTTTCAGGAATTCGGCCGCCATGGCGTGGCCGAGGCCGCGCGAGGCGCCGATGAGCAGGACGGCGGGGGTGTGAACCGATGCTTGGGGCATGGGATTCTCCTTTTCGCACTATTGAAGCCATGGATTGTCGAACCTGGCTCTAATTTGCACCAGACGCCTGGACTGCAATTCTTGATTGCGCCAGACGCCATACCTGGAAGGTTTTCGATTATGCTGGGCGCATGACACGCGTCGACCTCAACCTCCTTCCCGCGCTGGATGCATTGCTGAGTGAACGTAGCGTCACGGGGGCCGCCCGGCGACTGAAGCTCAGTGTTTCTGCAACGAGCCGTACGCTCACTCGCCTGCGCGCGGTTACGGGCGATCGCCTGTTGCTGCAGGCTGGGCGCACGCTGGTGCTCACGCCATATGCAGAACAGCTGAGCCAGCGTCTCTCGGCGCTGACCCGCGAAGTAGAGGGGGTACTGAGTCGTACCGAGCATCAGTTCGACATTGCCTCCCTGGAGCAACGCTTCACCCTGCGAGTGGGTGAAGGCTTTATCGACCTGCTTGGCGCGGCTTTGATGGACCGGATCCGCCGCACGGCACCCGGTGTGCAGCTTCGCTTCGCCCCCAAGCCGGACTGGAATGCTCAACCGCTAAGGGAAGGCGCGATTGATCTGGAGATCGGCATCGTCAAAACTTCAGCACCCGAGGTACGTACGCGTTTGCTCTTCCGCGATCGCTATGTCGGCGTGTGCCGCATCGGCCATCCGCTTCTGAGTGAACGGAGCATCAGCGTGGAACAATGGGCCGCATACGACCATGTGATGACTTCACGTACCGGCGAAGCGGAAAGTTCGATTGACGCAGCCGTTGAACCGCCGAATGGGCGGCGGAAGGTGCGGATAGTGGTGCCGTCTTATACGAGCGCCATGCAGCTGGCTCGTCATTCGGACTTGCTGGCCGTTGTCCCGCATTCATGCGTCGGCAACTCCTTTGTGCCGGATTACGCGGCGGCCAATGGCTTACAGTGCTTCGAACTGCCCGTGCCCATACCCGCTTTCAATATCTCGGCAATCTGGCATCCGCGCCTCGATCACGATCCGGCTCATTGCTGGTTTCGTGCCGAAGTGCTGGATCTCTGCCTGGAGGCTTATCCGCGAAATCTGCCTCAAGCTTCGCCGCCACTCCATCGCTAGTGTGGTCCACGCCAGTTGCGCGGCCAGCGGTCTGGGCGGAGGGCGATGCCATGTGTATCCTCGAAGCAGTCGAATAGACAGTGCATGGCCACAGGGCGGTACGCCGCTTTACCTGCATCGAGTGGCGGGAATGCGGACGTCGGTTCCTCCAAGGAATTCTTGCCAATGAAAACTGCTCAAGCCGATTGCTTCGCCGATCAAGGCTACGTCCGGTTGGAGGGCTTTCATCCGCGCAAGCGGATGATGGCGGTCCGGCAGAAGCTGCTTGATGAACTCAAACGCGTGTCCGAGGGAAAGGGCATGCCTGCTTCGGTGCGCGGTCTGCCTGTCTTCCAGCAGATCGGCAAGCTGTCTTCGCTGGTCAGGCTGCCCGGCCTGCATGAATCGCTGGTTACGCGGGAATTGCTGGCCGAGGTGACGCGACTGGCCGGACGAGCGCCGAACCTGGTCCAGGATGTCGAACTGCTGCTGTCGCCGCCCCGTCAAG
>NZ_JAOCLR010000014.1:0-127558 GCF_029845405.1 Pigmentiphaga sp. GD03639 | reverse complement strand
GCTCGTCGGCCAGCCGCGCGCGGTCCAATCCGTTCGCGGAGGGCGGAGCCGCACTCAGCACATGCAGCAGGGTCAGCACCGCCCGCGCGAACGCCGGCAGCGCCTTCGCCTGGCCCACGGCCGGTGCCACGCAGACGAAGCCGATGCCGCCGACGCTGGCCTCGATGTGGTCGGCGACCGCCGCTTCCTCGCCGATCTCGCGCGCGAACTGCGCGATGTGCACGCGCAGGCGATCCGGCGCGTCCAGCCCCGGCTCGATATACCAGACGTCCGAGATGGGATAGAGCCCGCCAGCCTGCACGGGGATCGCACGCAGCGCGTCGGCCTCGAAGTCGGGCAGCTTGTCGCCGAGCTGGTCCGCGACCATCCGTTGGATGGACAGCAGGCGCTCGGTGGTCGGTGCCGGTGTCACGATGTGCCCTTGCAGACGCTCGTCGCGTTGCCCGTACTGTTCCTCCGGCGCTCCGGTCGGTGCAGGCGGTGTTGCTGCTGGCGCCGGAGGCGCGACCGGCGTGGCGTCGCGCGGCACAGACGAGGCGGGTGGCTGCTGAGGCGTGGAGACCGGCGGGGGAGGAGCAGCAGGCACGACAGGCGCTGCCGGTGGCGTCGGCACCGCTGGTTCGCTGGTCAGCGCACGCTGGCGGCTTTCGCTGTCGTTGATCTCCAGCGCCAGCGTGTCGTAGTCCACCTCCAGCAGCTCGGCCATCTGGCCCACCAGCTCGTCCTGCACCCGCTGCGGCGAGAAATCGTCCGGCTGTGTGTCGAACTGCGTCAGCACGTCCTGAAACAAGGTGGCGAAGTCCACGGCCACGGTGCGGCCCAGCGCACGCCGCTCCCAGGTGCGCTCGCACGCCTTGCGCAGCACCGCGAGCCGGTCCACCTGATGCCGGCCCAATCCGCCGTACAGCAGCGTCGGGATCGCCGGCAGCAGATAGCGCACCGCATCGTTCATGCGGCTGATGTGCGACTGCGGCACCGGATAGCCGTCGGCAGTCAGCCGCCGCGCGAGTTCGCTCTGCGACAGCGCCTGGCCGCTTTCCTGCTCGTAGAACTCGCGCGCCTTCTCGATGCCCAAGGCCCGCTCGATGAAGGTCAGCCCGCCGCGCAGCTCGTTCTCGGCCAGATGCCCGGTCAGCGCCACGATTTCGCCGCGCGCCGGCCACGGGCGGAACAGGCACGCAATGCGGAAGAAGCGTTCCTCCTTGGTCTCGCTCCACAACTCGCGCAGGATCGCCAGCCGCGTGTTGCCGCCGTTGCGAATGATGTAGTGCGCCTCGCCCGGCCTGCGCGTGATCGCGGGGGGCGCGTCCAGCCCACGTTCGCGGATGGACGCCTTGATCTCCGCATAGGCCGGGTTGCGCGTCACGCGCGGGTCGTGGTCGTAGGGCCGCAACTGGTTCAGCGTCACCATCATCGGCGTGTCGGCGATGGGGTCGCTCAAGGTCGCGGCCGAAGGGCCGCTGCGCTCGAAGCCGGTGGCCAGCAGCTTGGCAGCCATGTCCTGCGGCGTCAGCTCAGCCACGGCCGTTCTCCTGCGCCTGCCGGTCGGCCCGGCGAAGTTGCGCGCGGGCATTGCGGTCGGCACGGTGGTCGCTCGCAGTCGAACTGGTGTAGATCGACGCGCAGCCTGGTTTCGTGAATTTCAGGTGCCCGCCGGACGTGCGCACCACGCGCCAGCCTTCGCCCAGCGCGAACTCGATCAGCGCGCGCAGCCGTTCACGGCCGCGCGCCAGTTCATGTGCGCTCGCCATGGCTGGCCCCTCCCGCATCGGCCCGGCCGGTGACCAGCGCGAAGCACTCCCGCCACGCGGGGAACAGCTCGCCGGCCAGCGTGCGCATGGTCTCCAGCGCCGCGGGCGCCGTGCGCCCAGCCGGCTGCCGGTACTCCACCCGGTGCACTGGCAATCCTCGTGTCGCAGCGCGCGGATAGGCTTCGATGGCCGGCACGTCGGTGCCCAGCACCTGCACGCCGGCCTGTTCCTGGAACACCTGTCGCAGCGCCTGCTGGACCAGCCGCGCGTTCGACGACACCGGATGCACACGGTTGATGAGCAGGCGCAGCGGCGGCGGCTCGATGCCCAGGTGCCGATACGGCGCGATGTCCTCGATCAGTTGCAGCGTGCCGCGCCGCAGCTCGCGCGCCGCGAGGATTTCCGGCGTCACCGGCGACAGCGCCAGGTCGGACGCCAGCACAGCCATCTCCAGCAGCACGCTGCGCGCGCCCTGGGTGTCGATCAACAGCAGGTCATAGTGCGTGCGGAAGACGGGCAGCAAATGGCGCAGTCGCAGGCGCCCATCCGGAGCGTGCAGCAGCAGCGTGTTCAGTTCGCCGCGGTCGTCGTTCGAGAGCACCAGGTCCAGGCCCGCGATCGCGGTGCGCGACACCAGTTGCTCGATGCGCCGCTCGTTGAAGGCCAGCATCTCGTAGATGCCGCCGGGCGCGCGCACGTCCAGCGTGAAGTAGCTCGACAGCGTGGGCTGCACGTCCAGGTCCAGCAGCAGCACGCGCAGCCCGGCATCGGCGATGAAGCCGCCCAGGTTGGCCGCAGTCGTGGTCTTGCCCACGCCGCCCTTGGTCGAAATGATGGACACCACCTGCATGGGCTTCTCCTCGTCGAATGGCATGAACCGAGAAGAAGCGTCAGGCGCGTTCTTTGAGGCGCTCGGCGATCCACTGTTCGATCTCCACCGAGTCCCAGCCCACCGCGCGCACGCCCAGGCGCAGCGCCTTGGGGAACTTGCCTTCCTTCATCAGGCTGTAGATGTGCGCGCGCTTGAAGCCGGTCTTGGCTTCGACCTCGGCGCGGCGCAGGATGCGGTGCTCGGTCGGTGCCGCCGTGGCGGTGGTCTGCGAAGACATGAGGGTCACTCCTTAACGCTCAGTGGCGCTGATTGGCGTGACTCGAATTAAGAACGCCGCGTTGAAGAAAGACACCGCAAATGCGGTTTCCGCGACCGCAGATACGGTCTGGCATCGCTCAGGAAGTTGTGCTCTGCAGATTGCGCCGAGCCAGTGCGAACTTGGCCTGCAGGGTGCGCTCGGTGATGCCCATCGCGTTGCCGTGGTGCGCCACCATCGCGCTGATGATGGCCTCCTGCGTCAGGAAGCTGGAATACGGCATGCCGCTGGGCGACTTGCCCAGCAGCAGCGTCAGTAACCCGCCAACGATGTTCAGGTAGGTCGATTCGCTGCGCGGCCCCAGCGTGTTCGCACGCTCCGTGTCGGCCGCGCAGGCGGCGTGCGTTTTCAGCAGCGCCTCATGCTCGGCGCGCAGCGTCTCGAGCACGCCCAGGTGTTCCGCCAGCCGCGCCTTGATCGCTTCCCGTTCGACCAGCAATGCGCCCACTGTGTCCAGGCTGATCGCCGGGTGAAGCGCACGCTCGATCTCATCGAACAGAAACGTCGGTTTCTCGCCTGGGTAGTAGTGCGCCATCCAGGCTTTCAGATCGACGTGCCGCACCGTCAGCGACGGGTCGTCCATTGCCAGGCCCTGCGTGTCCCGCACTAAGCCCTCCTTGCCATACGGCATCTCGCCGTGAGCCAGCGCATCGAAGATTCTTTCGGCGTTCAACCGCAGCATCGGCCAGCGCGGAAACTCCGTTGCCTCCGGCAGAGGCCGCTCTCCCAAGGCCGCCAGGATGCGCCGCTCGAAGCGCAGCAATCCGCTCCAGCGGATTGCCGCCTCGATCGGGCGGTAGTAGGTCTTGGCGCCATCGGCCAGGCTGCTCGACTTCGGCATATCGCGCGCCTCCATTCGTCATCGCACCGAGTCCAAGCACGCGCACCCGCCGTACAGGCGGCGTGCGTGGCTGTCCAGGAATCTCCGGGCGAAACGAGCAGGTGGCGAAGCGGCGAAGACCGTGGCATCGGTGATACCGCCGGTTCCGATGCGAGATGTGCGCCTTGCCGCGCAAGGCGCCATCACTCACAATTCGCAAGCCGCGAAACATGCTGTCACCAGCGTCATTCGCGGGCGCCATGCCTGACCCGGATAACCAGGCCAAAGTCTTTGCAGGGAAAAAGGCCCAGTAAAGCGCGATCAGCTCAACACGCCAGAGCCGATGCGCATACGGCAAGCACTGTTGCGCCGCGCGTCTTCGCTGTGACGCGCCACGATGGGCATGCGAGTTTCATCGCAGGATGCCAACCGCAAGCGCGAGCAACGCCTGGATGCAGCGCGCCCGTGCACAACGTCAATGGAAACCCGCTATGACAAAACAGGTCTGGCGGTTTGACCAAAATGGAATCGGCCAACCCGCCTGAAACAGCCTCATGCGAGCCGTTGCGTATCCAACGGCATATGGCCGACACGCTGCGCACGGTCGATGAAGTGGCGCAGTGGCTCCGACATCGCGCCCTCGGGATGTAGCAGGTAGGTCGTCAGCGCCGCCGAGTCTTCATCCAGCGGCCGGACGATCACGTCCGCCTGCCGGCATGCCACCACGTGCGCCTCGGTGGAAAATCCCACGCCATAGCCGGCCGCCACCAGGGCCAGCATCAGCGAGTGGGTCGTCACGTACTCGGCCACGACCGACGGTGTCTCCACCAGGCGTAGCAGGCGCTCGCATTGCCGGCTGCACTCCGCACACACCTGCGGGTGGCACAGCACCAGCGGGTAGCCCACCACCTCTTCCAGCGGCACCCGCTTGTGCGCCAGCAAGGGGTGCCGCGCGGGTATGGCCACCACCAGCGGGTCTTGCCACACCGGCATGGCGACCACCCCGGCCTCCATCTCGCCGGCCATCGCAAAGGCCGCGTCGTACAGGTCGTTGCCCAGCCCGCCCACCACCTGCGACAGCGGCGCCTCGAACAGCCGGATGCCCACTTCCGGCGCCTCCTCCCGGCACAGCGCGAGCAGCGCCGACAGCCGGGTCCGCCCGACGCCGCCGGCCAAGGCGATGCGCAGGGTGCCCCGGTGTCCCGCCGCCACCGCCCGCGCCTTGGTCTGGGCTTGCTCAAGGGTCAGCAGCACGCGCCGGGCCTCCTCCAGGAACACCTGCCCGGCCGGGGTCAGGCGCACCCCGCGCGGCGTGCGCTCCAGCAGCGTCACGCCCAAGTCCGCCTCCAGTTGGCGGATCGTTCGCGACAGGGGTGACTGCTCCACATGCAGCCTTCGCGCCGCCCGGCCGAAGTGCAACTCCTCGGCCACGGCGATGAAACAGCGAAGATGGCGTAAGTTCATGTACTTCCCCCCCAGAAAGTGGAGTCCATTCCTCTGGCCGTAGGGAACCGCATGAGTGCTTCCCGGTGGCGATGCCGGTCACAGAGGCTTTCCAGTTGCCGCCATCCGGCCTTCAGTCGCTGGCGAGGCTGCGAGTGTCCAGGCAAGGCCGGGTTATTCCATCGGTGTTGCCATATCACACAAAACCACGGACAATCAATAATATTTCTTATTAGCATCTGTGTCTGAATGGAGTGAAGCCGATCAAGCCCGACGTGGCGAACCTGTCCGTCACTACCCACGGCAGCGTGTTCTGGAACGACGAACGCATGGGCGACGAGCAGCTCGCGCAGCGGCTGCAGGCCTCCGCGCCGCGTCAACCGCAGCCCGAGGACTTCATCCGCGGCGACCGCCTGGTGGATCTACGAGCGCGTCGCCCAGGGGATGGCGGCTACGCAGAAGTCCGGGGTGTTGGAGCTGGGTTCGTGACCGACCAGGCCACGACCGGGGTGAGCCGAAAGACACCCCCATGAAACTGCATCGGCACGCCCGCCCTGACGCCGGCGTGTCGTCGTCGGCTGCACCGATCGCGAACTCCGACACGCGTGAGCGCCTGCGCGCGGTGCTCGACACACCGGCTGATTTACCAGCCTTGCGGACGCAGCATCGTCTTCGCGGCCCTGGTTCGCAGGAACGCCTGCGTCATATTGCTTGGCCGCCCGCCCTGGCATGGCAGCAGCAAACACTGGCCATCAGCATTCAGTGTCCGGCTGTGTGCGCCGGCCAGCTCCGCGCGTGTCGGCGACGGGCCTGGTCCCGACAGGCATGAGTGCTTCGACGCGATGCAATCGAAGGAGGTACTGACGGGATGCGGATGTAGATGCTGGCGCCCGAGATGCCGAACCAGAAGAAGACAAACAGGAGGTGGCCTTGGATTTCAGATTGCTGCGTTACTTCGTCGCAGTTGCGGAAGAACTGCATCTGGCCCGTGCAGCCGAGCGTCTGGGCATCGAGCAGTCGCCTGTGTCGCGTGCGATGCGCGACCTGGAAAGCCAGCTTGGCGTGCAGTTGTTCGACCGCAGCACACGCCTGACGCGGCTGACCTGGGCCGGCCAGGTGTTCCTCGGCGAATGCCGGCGCGTGATGGCCACCGTGGAGCAGGCAGTCAAGAGCGCCAAGGCGGCGGCACAGGGCTACCAGGGCCATCTGCGCATCGCCATCTGCGACAGCCTGGCGCAGCCCCGCATCGCCACCCTGCTGGCACGCAGCCGTGAGGAGGAGCCCGAGCTGGAGATTCGCGTCTTCGAGCTGCCGTTCGCGCAGCAGCTCAAGATGCTGCACGACGATCTGCTGGACATCGGCTTTGCGTTGTCAAACGCGGTGCATGATGGCCTCGTCGCCGAGCCGGTGTGGACCGACCCGCTGTCGGTGATCGTGCCCGCACGCCATCCCTTGCTGGCACACGTGCAGGTGCCGCTGCCCGAAGCCTTGAAGTTTCCGCTGGTTCTGTGCCACCCCGAGGCGGGCTCCGGTTGCCGCCACCAGATTCAGGCGGTGCTGCAGGACACGAACATGCCGCTCAAGCTGGTGGACGAAGTGACCAGCCTGGGCGTGATGCTGACCCTGGTCGGCGCCGGCTACGGCATCGGCTTCGCCATCGCCTCGCAGGTGCAGACGCTACAGCGCCCGGACATCTCCATTCGTCCCCTGGCCGGCATCCCACCGATGCTCTCCACCTACCTGCTGCGCCGCCGGGGCGAACCCTCGGAGCCCATGAGGCGATTCATCGAGCGGGTGAAAGACGGGGCCGCGCCGGTCGATGATGAGCCGGTCCTTTGAGGACGCAGCTCGCCTGTCCGTTGCGGCCTGTGGCGTTATGTGCCGGTGGACAGATAGACTTCGGAATGAAATCCGATGCTCTGGCTGTTGATAGATGTGCTTGGCTCGCTTTGGATCACCCGCAACGGCCTGCGTTGACCAGGCCGAAGACTTGAGTCCACAATCGAGTCCATTCCGTGACGCCTGGATCGGAAAAAACGTTCGTAATAAACGAGTTAGCGACCGGGTGCTGTTCCCTTCACCCGCTCCAGTCTTTCAGGCCGTCACTGCCCTTCCGATCACGGGGCACGTCGATGCGGATCGGATCGTCCTGCAATGCGGCACCGAGGACATAGGAATCTCGATTTTCAATGCCCCAGCAGCGCAGCCGTAGCATCCATCTGTTTCAGACAGCCAGGTCTTGGATTCCCGTTCCTTGTCCGGAAAAGGGTTGACGTCGAAGGCGGGCGCAAGACGCCACAGTCCATGCGCTACATGAAGGAAACCATGGTTCTGCAAGTGGTCGTCTACGTTCGTAATCAACAAGTTGAATACAAGGCGACGCCATAGCTGGCGCAAATCCCGGGCAGGTTCATGACCGTGGGAACGGATGGCATCCGCGATTTCCGTGTAGCTGCGATCTTCCTCACGCGAAGCCTGCAACAACGATGCGGCTGACTGGTATGGAATACGGCCATCGGCGCCGTCACGATCGCAAGTCTTCGGCCGTCTCCTGCCCGCGCTCGACAGCGCGGCTGGCTTGATAGATGTGTTCGAGCTCGATCAACGGTGGGGTAGTGCGTCGGCCTTCGGGCACTGTTCGATGCCAGGCCCCGTCCGGGCCGTGCAGGCGCAGCGCGCCGATGCGACTGAAGTCATCGACCGCCAATAGATAGTCCAACTCCGTCAATGCAGCCAATTTGGGATCGGTTCGGCGCCCGGCAATACCTGGCGGACCACCAGCCGCCCACATTGATTGTCTGGGGGCCGCAGGACCACTACATGCCTGAAGCCTCCGCCCGTGCCTATCTGCGCGACTTGCCGGATGCCGAACTCCACCTGCTGGACGGCGGCCATTGGTTGCTGGAAACGCATCTGGACGAAGTGGTCGCGCTGATACGGGGGTTCCTGCAACGGGTGCAGGCGGCCTGATCGGCCGATACCGCTTCAGGTGAACGCTACACCCGCTGCCGCGATGCTGAAGCTGTCCCGGACATGGGCGGAAATGCCGGCGACGTCCAGGCCGACGCCTATGCCGGGCGCGTCCGGCAGCGTGATCGATCCCCGGGCGATCCAGCCCGCGTAGCTGGCGCTGGCTCGCAAGGGGTTGTCGTTCACATCGAGTTCCAGGTAGCCCCGTCCGCCCACGGCGGCCAATACGTGGGCGGATGTCATCGCGGCGATGTGGGTCCCGAACGAATGGGGGCAGAACAGGCCGCCGCGGCGTTCCACCTCCCGCCCGAGGCGTAATGCCTGCGAGACGCCGCCCCACTTCGCCACGTCGGGCTGGACCACGCCGAGCCAGGCGGACGCGCGCGAGAACTCCGCTGCGCTGAACAGGTTCTCGCCGCCCGCCAGCGCTGTCGCGGCAACCTCGCGCAGCCGCATCCAGTCGTCGTCGGCGCAGTCTGGCCGGATTGGCTCTTCTATCCATTCCAGTTCGACCTCCCGGAGTTCGCGCACGGCGGCAAGGGCGGACCGCGGGGTCCAGCCGCAGTTCGCGTCGATCATCATGCGCTCGGACGGCATGAGCCGGCAACGCTGGTCCGCCAGCAGGGGCAGGGTACGGGCATCGTCGAAACCCGCCTTGAACTTGAAGGCGCGGTGCCCCTGGGACCTCAGGCGGTCCAGGACCGCCTCGGAGGCGTCGGGCGCGATGCCGCTGGCGTAGCAGCGCAGGGTGGGGCTGCCGGTCCCCAGCAGCGCATGGAGCGGAAGGCCTGCCACCCTTGCGCGCAAGTCCCAGAGCGCGCTGTCCAGTCCGGCCAGGACTTGCGAGACGGGACCGCGTTCGCCCGCCAGGATTTCCACGGGTGCCAGCCGCGTCGCCAGTGTCCGCACGCAGGCCGGAATGTCGCGCACGAGCTGCCCCGCCAGAAAGGGGGCGACGAATTCGCGCAGCAGCGCGAGGCGGTGCAGGGCGCCGGCCGCCGGCATCCCGCACCAGATTTCTCCCCACCCGACGTGGCCGGTCTCGTCTTCGAGCGCGACCAGCAGGGCGCCTCGCTCCCGGCGAGCGCCGAAAGACGAGACGACGGCGGGCGTGGGGGCGAGGCAGGCGTAGGCGGAGATCTTCTTTACCCGGAACGCGAAGGGCGCTTGCCGGTCCGCCGGCAGGATGCGGCCCTCGTCCGCGCTAGACGTGTCCATACTTCTCCAGGGCGGCGGACAGCGACAGGCCGTTGGCGAGTTCCTGCCGGATGCGGGCCTCCTGTTCGGTCAGGCGCTCGGCCTCGACCAGCACCTTCTCGGCGTGGGCCGCGGGGATGACGATGGCGCCGTCGGCATCGGCCAGGATGAAGTCGCCGGGGGACACGGCGACCAGGTTGCCCGTGGCCCCGGCCAGGTAGACCTTCTCCTGCCAGCCTGTGACGCGCCAGCGGCCGATGGACTGGACCGGCGTGCGGTAGGTGGCGAAGATGGGGAATTGCATGGCGTTGAGCCAGTGCAGGTCCCGGATGCCGCCGTCGATCAGGGCGCCGACGCAGCCGCGTTCCTTCATGCCTATGGCGATGAGTTCGCCGAAATAGCAGATGCCGCGGCCGTCTCCGCTCCAGACGCTGACCTCGTCGTCCGAGATTTCCTGGCACGCCCGCATTTTCTGCGCGTCGCCCCCCTGGGGGCCGGGCACCATCTGGCCGCGGATGGTGAAGGCCCAGCCGGCCAGCTTGCCGGTGCCGCTCAGTTGGCGGAATTCCGGCGCCAGGCCCTGATCGAACAGGCCCAGTTCGTCGAGCACGTCCGCCACGTTGGCCGTGTCGACCTTGGCATAGCGCTCGCGCAGGGTGCGGCGTTGCTCTTTCATCATGGTCATGAATCTGCTCCTTGGTCTAGATGCTGGGAATCAGGCCGCCGTCCACGCGCAGGACGCTGCCGGTGATGTAGCTGGCCCGCGCGCTGGCCAGGAAGGCGACCGCGTCCGCGTATTCGCCAGGGTCGCCATAGCGGCCGGCGGGGATGCTGGCGAGGCTGGCCGCCGACACCTGGTCCGTCGAGAGGCCCGAGGCGGCGGCCCGGGCCTGGTCGAGGGCGGCCACGCGAGAAGTGGCGATGCGTCCGGGGACGGTTACGTTGACCGTCACGCCGTCGCGAGCGACTTCGTTGGCCAGCGACTTGGACCAGCCGACCAGGCTCAGGCGCAGCGCGTTCGAGACGGCCAGATTGGCGATGGGAGCGACCACGCCCGACGACGTGGAGGTAATGACCCGGCCCCATCCGCGTTCGCGCATGCCCGGCACGATGCGCCGGGACAGCGACATCAGCGCCAGCACCATGGCGTCGAAATGGCGGCGCCAGTCGTCGTCGGGAACCTCCAGGGTCGAGGAGGGCTTCGGCCCTCCGGAGTTGTTGACCAGGATGTCGACGGGACCGAGGGCCGATTCCAGCCTCGCGAGCTTCTCGTCGTGCTGGTCGAGCCGGCCGAGATCCCATTGCAGCGCGACGGCTTCTCCACCTCGTTCGGCGATGCCGGATGCCACCGCCTGCGCCGCCTCCAGATTGAGATCGGCCACCGCCACGCGGCAGCCTTCGCGGCTCAAGGCCTGCGCGATGGCGCCTCCCAGGCCGCCTCCGCCACCCAGGACCAAAGCGACTTTGTCCGCGATTCCAAGATCCATGCTCAACGCTCCAATTGCAATGCCGGTGCGTGATCCACCGTCTTTTTCCACATGGCCGATTCGGCCATCCACAATTTCTGGAACTCCACGGGCGATGCCTCGCCGGGCAAAAAGCCGGCGGCGGCGATCTTCCGCACCAGTTCGGGGTTCTTCAGCGCCTTGGCCACCGCCGCGGCGATCCGGTCCAGCCTGTCCGCGGGCAGGTCCCTGGCGGCGAAGAGGCCGGCCCAGGTCGTCACCACGAATCCAGGAAGGCCGGACTCGGCCACCGTGGGGACGTTCGGCGCGAGTTCGAACCTGGCGGGTCCCGTCATGGCGATTCGGCGCGCCCTGCCCGTGGCAACCACCGACTCGGTGGATGGAATGGTTTCGAACAGCATGTCCGCGTCGCCGGAGGCTACCGCCAGTGCGGCGGCGGGGCTGCCGTTGAAGGAGACCGTATAGATGTCGACGCCGGCGGCTTGCTTGAAGCGTTCGGCCGACACATGGGAGGCGCTGCCGGGAGCGGCGTAGGCCGCCGTCAGCTTGCCGGGCGCCTTTCTGGCCGCGGCGATGACGTCGCTGACCGAACGCAGGCCCGAGGCGTTGCTGACGATCAGGCTGAAGTCGGTTCTATAGATCTGGCCCACCGCGACGAACGACGTCGGAAACGCGCCGGCCTGCCTGGGATAGACGTGCGGGCTGACCGACATGGTGCTTTGCGGGGCGATCAGGAAGGTGTAGCCGTCGGCCTGCGCCTTGAGTACTTCCCGCGCGGCCAGGATGCCGTTCACGCCGGGTTTGTTCTCGACCACCACGGGCTGCTTGAGGTCTTCCGCCAGGAAATGTCCCAGCAGGCGCGCGCCGATGTCCGGCGTCGAGCCGGGAGGCGTGGCGACGACCAGGCGGATGGGCCGGTCGGGATAGGTCTGCGCGGAGGCGGCGCAGGGAAGGGCGCTCAGCAAGAGCAGGCCCCATGCCGGGGGCAGAGATCGGGAGCCCATGAATTCTCCAGGCGGGTTCGTTGCACGGCGGTGACGTGGGGTTGACTGTAAGATGCCGGGGGTAATGCGTCCAATATCTTTGAGCTGCATGGTGATACACGATGGATATACCCTCGGCCTTGCCCGATCTGCGGGTGCTACGCCAGTTCGTGGCGGTGGCGGAGTCCGGAAGCTTCCGGCGTGCCGCCGACATGCTCCACATGTCGCAGCCGCCTCTGAGCGTGGCGATGCACAAGCTGGAGGCCCAGCTGGACGTGCGGTTGTTCGAGCGTTCTCCCGTCGGGATCAGCTTGACGGAGGCGGGAGCGGTCCTGCTCAAGGAGGCAACGTTGCTGCTGGCCCAGGCGCGGCGGTCCGTCGAGTTGACCCAGGCGACGGCCCGCGGCGAACTGGGCGAGGTACGGGTCGCCTTCATCACCTCGGCGATGGTGAGTTTCCTGCCCGAGGTGCTGGGCCGCTTTTCCGAGGAGTATCCGGACGTCCGGTTGCGCCTGGTCGAGGGGGTGTCGGTGGACGTGGCCGGCCTGGTATCGAGCGGCCGCGCCGACGTCGGCCTGCTGAGTCCGCCGGTGGAGCTGGCCGCGGGGGTGGACGGCGAAACCGTCCTGGTCGACCGGCTGTGCGCCGTGCTGCCCGATGACCATCCCCTCGCGTCGCGGCGTTCGATTCCGTTATCGGCGCTGGCGCGCGAGCGGTTCGTCTCCTATTCCGCCGACCGGGTCCCCGCTTTCCATCAACGGATCGTCGGGGCCTGCATCGAAGCGGGCTTCCAGCCCAACATCGTCCAGGAGGCGGCGCACATCTACACGATCATGGCGCTGGTCGCCGGACGCCTGGGCGTCGCGCTGATTCCGGGGTCGGCGGCGGCGAGCGGGCATCGCGGCGTGGTCCGGGTGCCGATCGCGGGGAACAGCCGGCTGCTGGAAACGCGTATCGACGTCGTCCATCCGCGTAGCGGAGCATCGGCCGCCGTGGCCAACTTCCTGTCGCACTGCCGGCGGTCGAGCGGAGTGTCTTTGCTATGATCAGCCGCGCAAGGCCGGTACCCACGAAAATCTAGACCGCGAATGGATAAGACAGTCATCAAAGCCTTCCAGGTGTTCGAGCGCCTGTGCCAGCACGACGGGCCGGTGAGCCTGTCCGAGCTGACCCGCGAGACCGGGCTTCAGAAAAGCAACGTCCACCGCCTGCTCAACACGCTGATGCACCTGGGCTATGTCTGCCAGGCACCGGATGCGAGCTACATGCCCACGCTCAAGACCTGGACTCTGGGTAACAGCGTGCGGGAACGCTACAACGTGGCATCGCTGGCCCGGCCGGCCCTGGTGGCCCTGCGCGACGAGTTGGGCGAGACCTCGTATCTGGCCGCCCTGGACCGGGACAGCATCGTGTATCTGGACGTGGTCGAGGGTACGCATCGCATCCGGGTGAATGCGAAGACGGGTGGGCAGGCGCCCATGCATGCGACGGCTTCGGGCAAGGTGTTGCTGGCGTTTTCGTCCGGATCCGTGCTGGATTCGCTGGCCGAGCCGTATCCCCGCTTCGGTCCCAACACGCCGACCACGCGGGCCGAGCTGGAGAAGATCATGGCGAAGGTCCGGCGCGACGGCTACGCGGTCAACAACGAAGAGTGGGCCGAGGGGGTGATGGGTATTTCCGTGCCGATTCGCGATGCCGGGGGCGAGTGCGTGGCGGCGATAGGGGTGACGGGCCTGGCCGTGCGGTTGGCCAAGGCGCCGCCCAAGCGGATCATCGCGTTGCTGCAGGAGCACGCGCGGGCGATATCGGCGACGCTGGGCTTTTCCGGCTGAACGGGAAAGCCTTTTCTTTCCGGGTCAGTTGGACGCGGCGAGCTTGCCATCCACGATGACCTTGTTCCAGTAGGCGGTTTCGGACGCCATGAATTTCGCGAAGGTGGGCGGATCGCTGAAGTCCACCGGCATGCCCGCGGCATTGAAGCGTTCGATCACGGCGGGTTCCGACAGTACCTTCTTCAAGACGCTGCTGTAGCGCTGGACGATGGCCGGCGGCATGCCGGCGGGCCCCGCCAGTCCCATCCAGCCCGACCAGTCGATCTCGCCGAAGCCTTGCTCGCCCAGTGTGGGAATGTCGGGAAGGTCTTTCGAGCGTTCTTTCGAGGTGACGGCCAGTACGCGCATCTGTTTGCTCTGGATGTAGGGCATGACCTTGCTGGGAAAGCCGACCACCATGTCTATCTGTCCGCCCAGCGCATCCTGCAGCGCGGGCGCGGCGCCTTTGTAGGGCACGTTGAGCAGTTCGAAATTGCCCAGGCGCTGGAGCTGGAGCATGACCAGGCTGCCCAGCGTACCCTGCGAGACGCCATAGCTGGCGCTTCGGGGCTTGGCCCTGGCGGCTTCGGCGACGTCGCGGAAGGTCTGGTAGGGCCGCTGCGCGTTGACGCCGATGGCCATGGGCGCGCGCGTGACCAGGCCGATGGGGGTGAAGTCTTCCAGCGGGCGATAGCCGGCATCCTTCATCAGACTGGGCACGATGGTGTGGGCGTCCATGATCAGGCTGATGGTGTAGCCGTCGGGCTCCGCCCGGCGGACGAAGTTGGCGCCCAGCGAGCCGCTGGCGCCGCCGCGGTTGTCGACGATGACGGGCTGGCCGAGTTCGTTCGCCATTTCGTTCGAGAAGGCGCGCGCCATCTGGTCGACCGGACCGCCCGCGGGGTAGGCGACGATGAGTTTGATGGGCTTGGCCGGTTTCCACGTGGCGTCCGCGGCCAGGGTGGTGGGCAGGCCGCCGGCGCAGGACAGTGCGAGCGCCGCGAGGCCAAGGACGGGCTTGCCGAGTCTTTGCTGTGTCATGAGATGTCTCCGGTTTTCTTATCGTTTGCGAACGGCGCGCGGCCTCAGGTGGGCCGCTGCGGCGCATAGGCCTGGAAGTTCAGGCTGCCGTCCAGGCGGGCCTGTTCCAGCAGGTCGACTTCCCACGACAGGTATTCGTCCATGGCTTGGCGGGTCTGGGTCGACCTTTCGAAGGGGCGCAGCCAGACGTCTTCGGGTTCCACCGACCAGTGTTGTTCGTCGCTGGTCAACGGCAGGCCGGCCGCGGACCAGGCCGCGATCCCGCCCGCCAGGTAGTGGACAGGCTTTCTGGTAAGGGCCTGTGCCTCGGCCAGGGCGAAACCCGAGACGCGGCCGTCCTCGCAGGTCAGCAGGTAGCCCGCGCTGCCGGCATGGGCATTCAGGGCCGTATCCAGGTGGCTGCGCGAGGCGAACACGGCGCCCGGCACGTGGCGCCGCTTGTAGTGGCGGCTCCAGGACAGGTCCAGCACCGTCACGTCCATGGCCTGCATGTAGGCCTGGGCCTCGGCGGCGTCCAATCCCGGGCTGGCCGGCGTCGGCAGCGGAGCCGGCCGCGTCGCGAGCAGGGCGGCCATGTCGCGGACCCGGTGCGGCGGTGCCACGTAGACGTCGCGCCATCCCATGCACCGCAGCCAGGCTCCCGTCATCAGCGCCCGCGTGTGCTCCGGATCGAGCAGGACAATGCGCGATTGCAGGGTGCCGACATAGAGATCGGTTGCCTGTACCAGTTGACCGCCGGGGGCGGACAGCGTGCCGGGCAGCGGATCCCGCGCGGCTTCATCGGGCGTGCGTACGTCCAGCGCATAGAGCGTGCGCGCCTCGCGCTCGTCCAGCCATTGGTGGAGCATGGGCAGGTCGGCCTCGCGTACGCCGGCGGCGTCGGCAAAGCGCTGCGCGGCCATGCGCGAGGCCTGCGCGGCTTGAGGCGAGGGCGCGGCCAGGCGGCGTTCCGCGCCGGTTTCCACCGCCAGCCCCGCCAGGCGCCATCCCATGGTGCCGTTGCGCAAGGCAACGACGCGTTGCGGCAGGCCGGCGTTGATGATGGATTGCGCCCCCAGGATGCTGCGGGTGCGGCCGGCGCAGTTGACTACCACCAGCGTGTCGTCGTTCACGATGGCTGCGGGAACGCGGAATGCCAGTTCCGCGCCCGGCGCGCTGGTGGATGTGGGGATGGTCTCGGCGGTGTAGTCGTCATAGGGACGCGAGTCGAATACCTTCACGTTGGCACGGGCGTCGAGCAGGCGCTGCAGTTCCTTCGCGTCTATCGAGGGCGTGCGATAGGCATGCTCGACGAATTCGCCGAAGGCCTTGCTGGGTACGTTGACGCCGCTGAAGACCGGCAGGCTGGCCCGGGCCCAGCCCTCGATCCCGCCTTCCAGGGCGGAGACGTCCGTATAGCCGAGGCTGGCCAGCCGCCCGCGCGCCCGTTGGTTCAGCGCCGCGTCGGCGCACAGCACGATGGGCGTCGATCGGCGGGGTATGCGCTGCGGCATCAGCACCTCCAGCCGGGACAGCGCGATGCAGCGCGCTTGCAGCAGGTGTCCGCGGGAGAAGGGAAGTTCTTCGCGAACGTCGACCAGGGCGAGTTCCCCGTCGCGCCGCAGGCGCGCCCGCAATTCGGCGGGGGTCACGATCCGTTCCTGTCCTGGCATGTTCATGTCGGTTGTTCCATGGTGCGGGGCGCCACGTCAGCTCGCCCGCTGCGGAGTCATGCGGGTGACCGTTCCCGTCTCGAGATCGAACATGTCGCGATGGAAGGCGTCCAGGTCGCGTCCGGTGACGCGCGCGAACACGGCCTGGTCGGGGTAGTCGATCGCGTGGATGGCGCCTTGCGGGAACAGCCGGGCCTGCCCGGGTTCCAGCCGGAAGGACTCGGTCGGCGTCAGGTCGGCGCGGCCGGACTGCCGGCCGTCGTCGACGCGCCGGTAGTTGGTGATATCCACCCACCGGGTGACCTGGCCATAGATCGCCCAGGATTCGCCATGGTCGTGGGGCGGGGACTTACGCGCCGCCTTGTTCAGGTGGACCAGGACCTCGAAACCGAGTTCGGGGTCGGTATGGACGCGGTACAGCTTGCGTTCGAGCTCCGGCGCGCAGTACTTGTCGACGAATGCCGGCGATTGCAGCAGCCGTTCGAAATCGGCGCAGACGCGCTCCTGGCCGGCGCGGCCGGGATCCTGGCGCAGCGTGGCACGGGTGTTCTCGCAGAATTGCTCGAGCGTGTACGGATGATTCGGCATGGGGTTCTCCTTACACGATCTGCGGCAGGCACCACACGCGTTCGGCGTGCTCGCGCGTGACGATGTCGAACACGATGCCGTTCGGGTCGCGGTACTTGCGCTCGGTGGCCGGGCCCTTGCCCACGCCGTTGATCTGGCCGTGGTACTGGGCGCCGGCGCCCAGTACCCGGTCCGCGGCGTTTTCGATCTCGTCGATCAGGAAGCCCATGTGATGAAGGCCCTCGCGTTCTTCCGCGTTGGGATTCTTGGTCGAGCTGATGATGGCCAGGCTGACCACGCCGTCGGACATCATGACGGCGACGTTGGACTGGCGCACGCGGAACATGCCGAATGCCTGTTCGTAGAAGCGTGCGGTTTCTTCGATGTCCTTCACCGAAAGGGAGATGTGGCGGAGCTTGCCAAGCAGGGGTTGAGTCATGGTGGGGTGGTCCTTGTCATGTGTACCGAGTGCGCCCGCCGGCCCGGCATCGCGTAAATTCCAAATATTGGACCGACTGTTCTAAAATATTAATTGTCTGCTTAGACCAGGGTCAAGCGCGAAAAACTCATGAAGAAGTGCCCGGGCGCGTCCGGGGCGGCGATACAAGGGGGCGTCCATCGGCGCGGGTTCACGGACAGGGACATCGTCATGCCCATGACCTAGGGAAAGTCCTAGCGTGTCGCTCGCGAAGCGGGATTCGACGCGGCGGAAGCGAGATGCTCCGGAGAATTTCCCAGAAATATCAATGGTTTGGTATCGATGACACGCCTCATGTCTGGCCGGAATTGGCTTGCTCCGGACGCTTTTTCACCTGCCGATCAAATAATTAAAATGAAATTAGACTTTTAAAAACGAAATAAGAATCTAGAATTCGGCCATCCGCTCGAATGGAGGCCCGGATTCGATGATTACCCAGCCTTTCGACGAACTGTCCCTGGGCCAGCGCCGCCGCTCCGGCGGCCGCACCATGACCGAGACGGACGTCGTCAATTTCTGCGGCCTGACCGGCAACTGGCTGGCCATCCATGCGGACGCGGAGTTTTCCAAGCGATCTCTTTACGGCCAGCGCGTCGTACAGGGCGGCCTGGTGTTCGTGGTCGTGAATGCGTTGCTCGGTTTCGATTCGAGCGTCGTCGAAGCCTTCTACGGCGTGGACAAGCTGCGTTTCCTCAAGCCTACGTTCATCGGCGACACCCTGCATGCCGAGAGCGAAATCATCAACCTGCGCGACAAAGGCGAGAGGCACGGCATCGCGACGACGAAGCTCGTCGCGGTCAACCAGCGCGACGAAACCGTGCTGAGTTGCGAGTTCAGCCTGCTCGTGCGGCGCCAGCGCCTGCCGGCCCAATGATCATTGCCATCTTTCCATCGAGAGAACGACATGGATTTCCTGAACGAAGAGCAGGTCTTGTGGCGCGACACCGTCGCGCGCGTGATGGAGCAGGAGATCGGCCGCGAGTATGTGCGCAAGTGCGACATTGACCGCGCCTATCCCTACGAAGCCTATGAAAAAGTGGCCAAGCTGGGCTGGCTGCGCCTGCTGATACCCGAGGAGCAGGGCGGCGACGGCGGCACGATCTTCGACTACGCATTGATGTGCGAGGGACTGGCGCGCTATGGCTTCGACTTCGCGACGGCTTTCATGGTCGCGACGTTCACCGGCATGAACATCGTCAAGTTCGGCACCCCGGAGCAGAAAGAGCGCTATCTTCCCGCGTTCATGCGGGGAGACCTGCGTTTCTCGATCTCGATCTCCGAGCCCCAGGCCGGCTCCGACGCGGCGTCGACGCGCACGCGGGCCGAGCCGCGCGACCAGGGCTGGGTGATCCGGGGCCAGAAGCTGTGGTGTTCCGGCGCGGCGGCAAGGAACGTGGTGATCGCGATGCTGGTGCGCACAGACAAGGAAGCGAAGAAGCACAAGGGCCTGTCGGTGCTGCTGGTGCCCAACGACACGAAGGGGCTGGATATCCGGCGCCTGCCGACGATGGCGCGCCGCGCCACCGGTACCACCGAGATATTCGTGGACGACGCATGGGTGCCCGATGCCAACATGTTGGGCGAGCCGGGGGACGGCTGGCGCATCATCACCGATCATCTGGAGCTCGAGCGGATAGCCGTGTCGGCCGCCTACGTCGGCAACGCGCAGCAGGCCGTCAGCGATGCCCTGCGTTATGCGCACGAGCGCATCCAGTTCGACCAGCCGATATACGACTTCCAGGTGATCCGCCACATGCTGGCCGACATGCAGACCGCGGTCGACGCGTCGCGCCTGATGGTGTATCGCGCCGCCGACATGGCCTCGCGGGGCTTGCCTTGCTCGCGGGAAGTCAGCATGGCCAAGCTGATGGCGTCCGAGACCCTGCAGACGGTGACGCGCCAGGGCATGCAGATCCTGGGCGGACACAGCATGCTGCCCGAGTCCGACATGGAGCGCTATTTCCGCGAGGGCATGCAATCGACCATAGGCGGGGGAACTTCCCAGATCCAGCGCAGCATCATCGCCAAGGCGATGCGCATGTGACTGCCGGGATGCGGTCCGGGCGGTCACCCGCCGGACGTGCACGGACGGACACCAAAGGAGACACGACATGAGAACGATCCAGAAATTGCAGGCGCTCGTGCTGGCGGGGCCGCTGGCCCTGGCCGCCTCGCCGCAGGCGCAGGCCCAGGCCGGGAACTTCCCCAGCAAGCCCATCACCATCGTCGTGCCGTTCGGCGCCGGCACGACGACGGACCTGGCTGCCCGCTTCCTCGGCAAGCACATCACCGAGATCACCAAGCAGCCGGTGATCGTCGACAACAAGCCCGGCGCCAGCGGATTCATCGCCTTGCAACACGTCCTGCGCCAGCCCGCGGACGGATACACCATCGTCGTCGGGACGAATACGACGCATGCCGCGAACCTCGCGCTCTTCAAGAAGCTTCCGTACGACCCCGTGGCGGATTTCGTGCCCATCACCGCGATGATCGTGGGTGGCGTGGTACTGACGGTCGCGCCCGGCGCGCCTTACCAGAACGTGCAGGAGCTGATCGCCGCGGCCCGGAAGAATCCCGGCAAGCTGACGTTCGGCTCCGGCAATTCCTCGTCCAGGGCCGGCGGCGAAGTGCTCAAGGAGCTTGCCGGCATCGACATCCTGCATGTGCCGTACAAGACGCTGCCGTTGGCCGTCACGGACGTGATGGGGGGGCAGATCGACATCGTGTTCGGCGACGCGCCGGCGGTGATGCCGCACGTGCGCGCGGGCAAGCTCAAGGCCCTGGGCGTGTCCACGCCCACGCGCATGCCCGGCTATGAGGACATTCCGACGATAGCCGAGCAGGGCGTTCCCGGCTACGAGGCCAGCGGCTGGCTGGCGGTGTTCGCGCCCAAGGGTACCCCGGACGACGTCGCCGACAAGCTCAACGCGCTCATCGTTCCCATCATGCGATCGCAGGAGGCCGCCCGGTACTTCGGCGACAACGCATGGAAGCCGATTGCGGGAACCCGCCAGGAGCTGGCGGAGTTCCAGAAAGTCGAAATCGCCCGATGGACGAAGCTCGTCAAGGCGGCGGGCATCGAGCAGCAGTGACGGGGAGGGGGACCGGCCGCCAGCTGCGGGGGTAGCAAGAGCGGCAGATCGACACGGCAACGGGCGCCTGGGGACGGCCCATGTACGGGCGGGTCTTCCGACCTACGTATAATCCGCCCATTCTGTTCTGTTGATCTTCGACGGCGAGCACGCATGATCATCCGGCCCCGCCCGCACTGGCTGCGCATGCTGTTCATCGTGCGCGGCTCGGTGCTGCCCGGCATCCTGCCGCAACTGGCAGCGGCGACGCTGTTCGCCGTCCTGGTCACCGTGCTGCACGGCCAGGTCTTCGAATGGAAGGTGCAGCTCAATTTCGTGCCGTTCTCGCTGATCGGGTTGACGCTGGCCATTTTTCTCGGCTTTCGCAACAGCACCAGCTACGCGCGTTATTGGGAGGCCCGCAGCCTGTGGGGCACGCTGCTGAACGAGACGCGCTCGCTGGTCCGGCAGGCCCTGACCCTGGCCGACGCGCCGGACAAGGCGCGCGAGTTCGCCATGTGCCTGGCGGCCTTTGTGCACGCCTTGCGTCATCAATTGCGGAACAGCGATGCCGGCGGCGATTTGCGGCGCCTGCTGGGCGACGAGGGCGCGGCCTTCATCGGCCAGGCTCGCTACAAGCCCGCCATGCTGTTGCTACAGGCCGGACGCTGGGTGGGTGAACGGCGCCGCGACGGCTCCCTGGACCCCGTGCTCGTGCCACCGATGGAAGCGTCGCTGCGCAAGCTGAGCGAGGCGCTGGGCGGCTGCGAGCGGATCGCGTCGACGCCCATCCCTTTCACCTACGCGGTGCTGATCCATCGCACCATCTATCTGTATTGCCTGCTGCTGCCGTTCGGCCTGATCGATGCCATCGGCGCCATGACGCCGGTGATCGTGGCCTTCATCGCCTATACGTTCTTCGCGTTGGAAGCCCTGGCGGCCGAGATCGAAGAGCCTTTCGGCCTGGAGCCGAACGACCTCGCCCTGGACGCGATGTCCGGCATGATCGAATCGACCCTGCGCGAGATGCTGGGCGAGAAGCTGCCGCCCGAAGCCGACCGGTCGGACACCATCGTGCTGAGCTGATATCTTTCATCCCCACCCCCTGGACCCACCATGGAAAACTATCCCAAGGACATCTATACCGAGCCGGAACCGGATGTTCACACGCTGGCCAACCTCGGGCCGCTGACCGGCATGGCCGGCATCTGGACGGGCGCGCGCGGGCTGGACATCAACCCCAAGGCGGACGGCCCCGAGAAGCAGGCGTTCATCGAGCACATGGAGCTCCAGCCCATCGATGCGCAGACCAACGGTCCGCAATTGTTCTACGGGTTGCGCTATCACACCCGCATCGTCAAGCCGGATGACGTCGAAACTTTCCACGACCAGGTGGGCTATTGGCTGTGGGAGCCCGCGACGGGGGCGGTGATGCAGACGCTGTCGATCCCGCGAGGGCAGACGGCGATGGCGGTGGGCCAGGCCTCACCCGACGCGCGGCGCTTCACGCTCCATGCCGTGCGGGGTTCGCTGACGAACGGGATCGTGTCGAATCCGTTCCTGGAATACGCATTCAAGACCGAGAGCTACACCATCACGGTCACGATCAACGACGACGGCACCTGGTCCTACGAGCAGGACACGATACTGGTCATCCCCGGCCAGGCGGAGCCGTTCCACCATACCGACCGGAACACGCTGCGCAAGATCGGCGAGCCCACGCCGAATCCCACGGCGCAGGCGGCTGCCAAGCGAGGGCTGGCCGGGGGCGCGTGAGAGAAAGTCTCCTCGATCCTACTTCATTCATGCGTGTTAGCGCTTGCTACCTCTTGTAGCATCTAAATTCAAAGAGTTACGAGAAAGCGGGTACTTTTACGTGCGATGGCAGGGGTATTGCCAGAACACCGAAAACAAACCGCAACACATACCGGGGGGATCCTATGAAGGGATCGATGAGCACCGGCGTTCGCCGTCTATGGTGGACGCTGGCGGGTAGTATCGTGCTGACGCTGGCCGCCTGCGGCGGCGACGGCGCCAAGCCGGGCGGCGAGGAGCCGCCTCCGGCATCAAGCAGCAAGGCCGTGATCGAAGTTCAAGCCGATCGCAGCAATGTGTCGGTGGGCAAGCCGGTAGGCTTCAGTGTCGCCGCCGTGACGGACGGCACGAAGATCGACCAATACCGCTGGACGTTCAGCGATGGACAGCGAGCCACGGGGCAGCGCGTCTCGGCGTCCTTCGGCAAGGCGGGCCCGGTAACGGCCACCGTGCAGGCCATCTCGGGCGGTCAGTCCGTGGCCGAGGCCAGCGCCGCAGTCGTGGTGATGGATGCCGGTAACTCGCCGTATGCCGAATTCGGCATTCCCTCGAAGATCGGCAACATCGCCGGCAATGCGAAGCCCGGCCTGGTCGACGCCATGCGCCTGGGCCAGTACGTCGGGGGCCTGAACACGCTGGACGAGATCCAGGTCGCGCGTGCCGACATCAATCTGGACGGCAAGGTCGACGACGCCGATGTCGCGCTGGCCATGCAGGCGGCCGCCGCCGGCCAGGAACTGCCGTCGGCCCTGCTGAATCCCCAGGCCTATCCGGGAGCCGTGGTGGCGATGGTGTCGCCGGCGCTGTTGGATCCGGAAGCCCAGGTGGCCATCAAGGTGGACGGCGTCGCCTCGCCCCAGGTATTCCGCATGCTGCCGGGCTACGCGTCGTTCCTCGTTCCGGCCGGCCTGGCACGCAACGCGCAGGCGCAGGTCGTCGTGTCGGTCAACGGCGCGGCCAGCGAGACCCTGGCGCTGGACTTGCTGGCGCCGCTCCAGCCGGCGGTGCCTGCGGCCCAGGACGTTCGCGCTTTCTTCGATCGGATCGATCGCCTGATGCAGGCGCAGCACGATGCCATCGTGGCCGAGCCGAGCGGCCTGAGCGCGCAGGACGCCGAGCAGCTGCGCAAGGTCGCGGCCGCCGGCCGCAGCGCCTTCGGCAACGCCAGGCTGGAGCTCGAGCGCGTGCTGGCCGGGCCCAATGGCGACACGCTGGCCAAGGTGTTCCAGAAAGCGCTGCTGGCCAACGGCATGCGCGAGTTCCAGGCCCAGAGCCAGGAGGTGCTGGGCAAGGTGTCCGCGAACGCCGCGGCCGGCCCCATGGCGGCCGCCATCTCGCCGGACCAGATCTGCGACTTCGTGCTGCCCGAGCTTTGCCGGCTGAAGAAGACCGCCGACATGCTGGGCGAGGCCTCGTCGATCGCCAGCGCGGCTTGCAGCGCGGTCACCGCCACCATCTTCATCGCGGGCGCGGTGATCCCCGCCGACGGTCCCGCCATCGAGATCGGCGCCGTGGCGGCGTTCGTGAAGTTCTGCGTGCCGATCAGCGCGACGCTGTCGGTGGCGTCCACCTTGGGCGAGATCGTCAAGCCCATCGATCCCAAGCTGTACCTGACCGTGAGTCCGCTCAGCCTGAAGCCGGGCGAGTCGGCGCTGGTCAAGCCGGAAGTGGCTTTCATCGGACTGCAGCATCTGTGCGGCATGGGTGCCAGCCAGGGGGCGGGGTACCTGGTCAAGCAGATCATCGGCAAGCGCGTGGTCGCGGGCATCCTGCGCAGCAATACGGCGGCTCGCACGCTGGCGGATTTCTTCGCGAAATATGCGGAGGATCTCTACGTGAAGCTGCTGGATGGCCTGGCCGATGCCGCCGGCAATGCGCTGGACGCCGCCGGCGTAATGGGCGCAATCGAGAGTTTCGTGACCAACCGCTGCGCGGTGGTGCCGGCGGGCCGGGCCACGATGCCGGCGAATCGCGTCCTGATGCCGTTGAGCGCGGACAAGGGCAGCTACAGCTTCAACTCGGACGGGACGGCGAACTACAACTGCCCGAGCGCGTCGCCCACGTCGGTCAGCACGGCCACGCTGGAGGCGTCGTGGCCGATGTGCGACGGATTGGGCAAGGCGACCGAGATCGTCGGGTGCAGCACGTCGGACGTCCTGATCACCATGGGAGACAACGGTTCAGCGCTGGACGACATCTTCGAGGTCATCGTCGCCGGCCAGACGGTACTGACCAGCAGTGCGCCGGTGCGCAGCGTTTCCGCTTCGGTGCCGATCCCGGGGGGGCAGACCGAAGTGCTGATGCGCGGCCTGGCCGCGCCGGACGGAGTCGGCACCTATTTCATCACCTTCAGCAGTAATGCGAGGGTGGTGGGCGGGGATTCCCTGTCCGGCAGCGACCTGACCCCGGGCGTGACCAAGCGATTCATCATCGAGGTGCAATGACATGCGTATTCGTTCGTTCATCCTCCGGTCCCTGTTGGCCGGTCTGCCGCTGGCGGCAGCCATGAGTGGCACCGCGCATGCCCAGTTCGTCGGCGATGCCTTCTTCGTCGATCCTTCGGTGACGGCCGTGACCGGCGCCGAAGGCGCCATACAAGTGGCCGTGTTCTCCGGCACCCACGCGGTAGGGGCGGCCCATGCCACGGTTACCTACGATCCGGCGGCGCTGGAGATCCTGGCCATCGATCCCGTCGCGGCCGGCCGCGTCACGCCGGCGGTTCAATGGCGCAAGGACGGCAACGTCCTGCACATCGTGATGGTCAACGGCACGTCGCTCACGCAGCCCATCGGAACCGTGCCGCTGGGCAACATCCGCTTCAAGGTGCTGGGCCCGGCGCGGGCCACGACCACGCTCACGGCCAAGGCGACCGAGATCCTGATGCCGGATGCGACGGCCATTCCACCGGGCCTCAAGAGCTACGACGGCGAAGTGACCTTCGTCGAAGCGGTGGCCTCGCCGATGCCCCGGTTGGCTGGGCTGGCCCAGAAGTCATCGAGTCCCGATCTGGTGGAGCGGGCGCGGCGGATGCGGCCGGCCGGCGGTACGGTGACGCTGCAGGTCCCGAATGGGTCGGGGCAGGCCCAGCCTGTGGAGGTCCGGATACCGGCCGCCACGGTGCCGCGAGAGTAGGACAGAAGGAAGGTCCGAGCCGGCATCCCGCCGGCTCATCCAGCCGCCAGGCTGTCCAGCAACTGGACGGCCAGGTACGCCAGCAGTGTCAGCACGAGGACGGCCTGGAACACAGCCACGAACCAGAACAGCAGGGGCGTTTCCCGGCGCCGGATGGTGCGCGGCGGAATGACGAGTTCCCCCTCGCGCAGCCCTTGCAGGTACAGAGGAAGAAACGCCAGCGGCAGGCATAGCAGGAGGGCCTGCATGAGACTGTCGGGCAGCGCGATCCAGCCTTGCTGCCTGGCCCAGGCGGCAAGCACGATGAGGACGAGCACCCCGCCGAAGATGGCCTGGCGCATGGAACGGCTCCTGGGAAGACCGGAGGATGAGGGAGTCTACCAGTCCCTGGCGGTTGCGCGCTTCGGTTCCCGGCACGGTGATGGTACGCTTGCCCGCGGCCGGAGTCCGACCGTGCGGGGGAGCATGGAAGATCGATGCACGGACTTGCCGGCCATATGCCAACAAGAACTGCGGAGACTTCCCGTGAACGTTTTTCCTCGCATCATCCCGCTAGTCTGTGGCCTGGCCATGGCCGGAGCCAGCCTGGCGGCGGATCCCGACCCATTGGGCATGCTCGAAAGCGCCAATACGCAGACCGCGCAGGTCCAGGCGGCGTTGGACTTCTGCAAGCGGGATGCGGGCCCGGTCGTCCGGGCACTGGACGGATTGATAGGGGCGGCCGGCCTGTCCTCGTCGCAGCGTGACAAACTGCGGCGCGCTTACGAACAGGCGATGCGCGACGAATCGGCCCGCATCGCCGGCATCGCGAACCAGAAAGGTTTTTCCCAGGGGGCCTGCCCGGCGGCGACGCTCGATACGCTGGACAAGCAGGCGCCGGTCATCGTCAAGTCGCTGGACGACATGCGCCGTGGCTGGCGGCCCGCCCCGGTCCAGGCCCCGGCGCAGAGCGCGCCTCCTCCCGCGCAGGCCGCCGACATCGCCCCCGGCAAGTACACCTGCTACACCTTCGATGCCGGTCAGCTGAACTACGCGTATACCGACGTCGTGGTGCAGAAGAGCGGCCAGTACGCGGTGGGTGCCAAGGGCGGCAGTTATCAGTTGAAGGACGGACGCGTCAGCTTCACCGGGCCGCTGTCCAACGCGAGCGGACGCTATGCGGTGAAGCAGACCGGCGTGCCGCAACTGGACCTGGTGTTCAACGGCGACAACCGGGCGTCGATGACCTGTCCGCGCGGGCGCTGAGCGCCGATCCGTGGCCGGTCAGCGTCTCCCCTCGGGCTGGCCGGCCGAGCTTGCCGCAGCCGGAGCCGCCGCGGCCGGTACATCGTTGCGCGCGAGCTCGGACGCCCCGGTTCGTGCCGGGGCGCCGGCAATCAGAACGGCTGCGCCGTGGCCGACGCTTCGATTTCCGCGCCCTGGCCGCTCGAGCAGAACGACGGGTTGTACTGATAGACCCAGTTCGTCTTCGGAATGGCGGTGGGCGCCGTCCAGGAACTCATCTGGGTCATGGTGTTGAAGATGAGCTCGGAGCGCTGGGTGACCTTGTTGGTGAAGTCGCCGCCGCTGGCCTCGACCGTGAACGAGGCTTCGGCCACGACGGGCGTGGTGTCGCTCTCGTTGAGGTACCAGAGCGAGACGGTGAAATCGGCCCCTTGCTGGCCGAGGTCGCTGTCCGGGCCGTCGTAGGTCTTTTCCCAGATCGACAGGCCACCCACGACGACGAGCGGGTCGTCCCGCACGATGTCCAGGCCGGTCGCGACGGGGTAGAGGTCGGTGACGTCCTTCATCTTGTTCAGGTTCTTGCCGCTCGAGAAGTTCTGCTTGGTCGAGCGGGAATAGGCCGTGGCCGAGGCGGTCTTGTCCATCTCGAACTTGGAGTCGGCGCCGGATTCGCTGCCGGTGATGGTGACGCCCGCGGCCGCGGACTGGGAGGTCGAGCGGAACTTCAGCGTGGATTCGCGCTTGTCGCTGACGCGTTCGCGGAAGGAATAGGACTGCGCACGCAGCTGGCAGCTGCCCGGCGAGTCGTAGAAGCGCACGGTGCGCTCCTTGTCCTTGGCGAAGCTGCCGTCGATGCTGCGGTCGAAGCCGGCGGAGGCCAGCGCGGCCTTCAGGTCGGCCAGGTACGCGTTGGATGCGTTCTTGGGGTGGTCCGCGAACAATGCGGGCTTGAGCAACACCTTGTATTCCCGCGATGTCGGGACGTCGGCCTGCGCCGCTCCGACCACCGCCCACGCCGCGCCCAGCGCCGCGATCTTCAGCCATGCCATGGTTTTCTCCTTTGTATGGACCTCGCGCCCGCGGGAATGATCGTCGGCGCGTGTGTCAGGCATGTGTCGGCCGCCTGGGCCGATGACGCGGCGGGCCGGGTCAGTCGATGGCCCGTGCCCACGGTTCGCCGACGAAGTGCGCCGTCAGGTACTCCATCAGCGCCTGCACGCGTGCCGGCCTGCCGCGTCCGGGCGGCGTGACCAGGTGCAGCGCGATGGGGTCCACCTGCCAGTCGTCCATGGCCGTTTCCAGCGCGCCCGACTGCAGGTCCTGCCAGGCCAGGAATTCCGGCTGCAGGGCCAGGCCGGCGCCCGCGCGCAAGGCGGGCGCCAGCGCCTCGGCATTGTTCACCCGCAGCGGCGTGGGCATGGCCTGGGTGAATTCGCCATGACGGGCATGGCGGAAGCGCCAGCTCGATCCGCCGCGCGCGTAGGCGTACTGCAGGGCGCGGTGCCCGGCGAGTTCGCGCGGGTGCCGGGGCCGGCCGTGCTGCTCGAAGTAGGCGGGGGAGCCGACCAGCAGGATGCGCACGGTGCACAGCCGGCGCACCAGCAGGCTGGAGTCGGCCAGCGTGGAGATGCGCAGCGCCAGGTCGAAGCGCTTCTCGATCAGGTCGACCTGTTCGTCGCTGAAGTGCACGTCCAGGGTGACCTCGGGATAGCGCGCCATGAACGCCGGCAGCACCGGCGCCACGTGCGAGATGCCGAAGGACATGGGGGCCGTCATCCGTATCGGTCCGCGCGGGCTGCTGGACTGCTCGGTCACTTCGGATTCGACGGCCTCGCCTTCTTCCAGAATGCGCGAGGCGCGTTCCAGGGCGGCCAGTCCGCTTTCCGTCAGCGAGATGCGACGCGAGGTGCGATGGAACAGCACGGTCTTCATCCGCCCTTCCAGGCGCGAGACGGCCTTGGAGACGGTGGCCTGCGACAGCGACAGTTCGGCCGCGGCCCGGGCGAACGAACCGGTTTCGGCCACCTTGGCGAAGATGGCCCAGGCTTCCAGGTCGGGGAGTCGGCTCATGGATGCGTTTCCGGCGTGTGGATATGTTGACCTAAAAAATGGAAAGTATGGTTTTCAATTAATTCTATTTCAATCATGTCGGCAAGTTTCTATAGTTCTCTTCATCGAAGCAACGAAAGCGGAGAACATCATGATCGAACGTCGTCCCTACGAGAGCCTGGGTGGTGCCAACCACGGATGGCTCGATGCCAAGCACCACTTCTCGTTCGCCGGCTATGCCGACCCGGCCCGCATGAACTGGGGCGCGCTGCGCGTCTGGAACGATGACACCATCGCCCCGGGCACCGGCTTCCCGCCGCATCCGCATGCCGACATGGAAATCATCACCTATGTCCGGGAAGGCGCCATCACCCACCAGGACAGCCTGGGCAGCCGCGGCCGTACCGAGGCGGGCGACGTCCAGGTCATGAGCGCGGGCTCGGGCATCCGGCACTCGGAATACAACCTGGAGCCCGGCGTGACCCGCATCTTCCAGATCTGGATCTTTCCGGACAGCCGTGGCGGCCAGCCGTCTTGGGGTGCCAAGCCGTTTCCCAAGGGCGACCGTTCGGGTCAGTTCGTCGCCCTGGCCAGCGGTATGCAGGGGGACGAGGATGCCCTGCCCATTCGTGCCGATGCGCGGGTTTCCGGCGCCACGCTGAAGGCGGGCGAGACCGCGGAGTACCGCTTGGGAGCCGGCCGCTACGGCTACCTGGTGCCGGCCACGGGCCGCGTGGACGTCAACGGCGTGGAGTTGCGGGCGCGGGACGGCGCCGCGATCCGGGACGAGGACGTGATACGCCTGACCGCCATCGAAGATACCGAACTCGTCCTCGTGGACGTGGCCGGCTGACACATTTCCTGATCGTTTCCCCAACGGAGAACCGCCATGTCTCATTATCTAGACGTCCTGACCCCGCAGAACAGCCAGATCATCTTCATCGACCAGCAGCCGCAGATGGCCTTCGGCGTGCAGTCGATCGACCGCCAGGTCCTGAAGAACAACGTCGTGGCGCTGGCCAAGGCGGCCAGGGTTTTCGATATCCCCACCACCATCACCACGGTGGAAACCGACAGCTTCTCGGGCAACACCTATCCCGAGCTGCTGGCGGTGTTTCCGCAGAACAAGATTCTCGAACGCACCTCGATGAACTCCTGGGACGATCAGAACGTGCGCGACGCGCTGGCCGCCAGCGGGCGCAAGAAGATCGTCGTGTCGGGGCTCTGGACGGAGGTCTGCAACACCACCTTCGCGCTGTGCGCGATGAAGGAGGGCGGCTATGAGATCTACATGGTGGCCGATGCCTCGGGCGGTACGTCGCTGGATGCGCACAAGTACGCGATGGACCGCATGGTGCAGGCGGGTGCGGTGCCGGTGACCTGGCAGCAGGTCATGCTGGAATGGCAGCGCGACTGGGCCCGCAAGGAGACCTATGACGCCGTGACCGGCATCGTGAAGGAACATTCGGGCGCCTACGGCATGGGCATCGACTATGCCATCACCCACGTGCACAATGGCGCGGAGCGCGTCCAGCACGGCGAGCGGATCGGTCCCAACCCGGCCAGGTAAACCTCCGCGCGTGTGCCGGCTCCCGGCCGCGCACGGCGGTCACCCAGGTCCACCACCGAGGAGCAATCATGAGCGCCACCACCGCCGATGTCATCCTGCGGCATGGCCGCATCACCACGCTGGACCGGGCCAATCCGTCGGCTACCGCCGTCGCGGTCAAGGACGGGCGCTTCCTGGCCGTGGGCGACGATCGGGAAGTCATGGCCCTGGCCGGGCCGGCGACCCGCATCATCGACCTGGGCGGCCGGAGCGTGCTGCCCGGGTTGATCGACAACCATACCCACGTGATACGCGGCGGACTGAACTTCAACATGGAACTGCGCTGGGACGGCGTGCGTTCGCTGGCCGACGCGATGGACATGCTGCGTCGGCAGGTCGCGATCACGCCGCCCCCGCAGTGGGTGCGCGTGGTGGGCGGCTTCACCGAGCACCAGTTCGCCGAGAAGCGCCTGCCGACCATCGCCGAGATCAACGCGGCGGCGCCCGACACACCGGTGTTCCTGCTGCACCTGTATGACCGCGCGCTGCTGAACGCCGCGGCGCTGCGCGCGGTGGGCTATACCAAGGATACGCCCGAGCCCCCGGGGGGAGAAATCACCCGCGACGCCCAGGGCAATCCGACGGGGCTGCTGCTGGCCAAGCCGAACGCGCAGATCCTGTATGCCACGCTGGCCAAGGGCCCGACGCTGCCGTTCGACTACCAGGTGAATTCCACGCGGCATTTCATGCGCGAGCTGAACCGCCTGGGGGTGACGGGCGTGATCGACGCCGGCGGTGGTTTCCAGAACTACCCCGACGACTACGCGGTGGTCCGGAAGCTGGCCGACGACGGCGAGTTGACGGTGCGCCTGGCCTACAACCTGTTCACGCAGAAGCCGAAGCACGAAAAGGAGGATTTCCTGAACTGGACCTCCAGCGTGCAGTACAAGCAGGGCGACGACTATTTCCGCCACAACGGCGCGGGCGAGATGCTGGTGTTCTCGGCCGCCGACTTCGAGGATTTCCGCCAGCATCGTCCCGAGATGCCGCCGCAGATGGAAGGCGACCTGGAGGAGGTGGTGCGCATCCTGGCGCAGAATCGCTGGCCCTGGCGCCTGCATGCGACCTACGACGAGACCATCTCGCGCGCGCTGGACGTGTTCGAGAAGGTCGACCGCGAGATCCCGCTGAAGGGATTGAACTGGTTCTTCGATCACGCCGAGACCATCTCGGACCGGTCCATCGACCGCATCGCCGCGCTGGGCGGCGGGATCGCCGTGCAGCATCGCATGGCCTACCAGGGCGAGTATTTCGTCGAACGCTACGGCGCCGCGGCGGCCGAGGCCACGCCGCCCATCGCCCGCATGCTGGAAAAGGGGGTGAAGGTGTCGGCGGGCACCGACGCCACGCGCGTGGCGTCCTACAACCCCTGGGTGTCGCTGGCCTGGATGATCACCGGCAAGACGGTGGGTGGGCTGTCGCTGTATCCCCGGCGCAATTGCCTGGATCGCGAGACGGCGCTGCGCATGTGGACCGAGAAGGTGGCCTGGTTCTCGAACGAGGAAGGGCGGCGGGGCCGCATCGCCCCAGGGCAGTTGGCAGACCTGATCGTGCTCGACAAGGATTTCTTCGCCTGCGCCGAGGACGAGATTTCCTTCCTGACCTCGGAGCTGACCATGGTGGGCGGCCGTGTCGTGTACGGCGCGGGCGGATTCGCCGGCCTGGACGACAATCCCCTGCCGCCGCCGATGCCGGACTGGTCTCCCACTCGCCTGTTCGGCGGCTATGCCGCCTGGGCCGAGCCCGAGGGCGCCGGCCGCCATTCGCTGGGCTACCGCCGGGTGGCCGCGTGCGGCTGCGCGCAAGCCTGCGGCCTGCATGGGCACGAGCATGCCAGGGCCTGGGCATCGAAGCTGCCCGTGTCCGATGCCCGGGGCTTCTTCGGAGCGCTGGGCTGTTCCTGCTGGGCGGTCTGAGGAGGACGCGACGTGAGCGAAGCGGTCAAGAGCACTTCCCGGGGCGGCTTCGGGCCCCTGAAGCAGAAGCTGTTCGCCGTGTTGTGGGGCGCGACGATCATCGGCAACACCGGCAGCTTCATTCGTGACGTGGCCAGTGCCTGGCTGATGACGGACCTGTCGACCTCGCCCACGGCGGTCGCCATGGTGCAGGCCGCCGCCACGCTGCCCATCTTCCTTCTGGCGATCCCGGCCGGCGTGCTGTCCGACATCCTGGACCGGCGCAAATTCCTGATCGCGATCCAGGTTCTGCTGGCCTGCGTCAGTGTCGGCCTGATGCTGCTGACGGCCTGGGGCATGCAGACGATCGGCTCGCTGGTCGCGCTGACCTTCCTCGGCGGCATCGGCGCGGCGCTGATGGGGCCCACGTGGCAGGCCATCGTGCCCGAGCTGGTGGACAAGAAGGACATCAAGAACGGCGTGGCGCTGAACTCGCTCGGCATCAACATCGCGCGCGCCATCGGTCCCGCGCTGGGCGGCCTGATCCTGGCGAGCCTGGGCGGCGCGGTGACCTATGGCGTGGACGTCATCAGCTATGCCTTCGTGATCGCCGCGCTGCTGTGGTGGCGCCGGCCACCCACGCCGCGCGACGAACTGTCGGAGCAGTTCCTGGGCGCGTTCCGGGCGGGATTGCGCTATGCGCGGGCCAGCCGCGAACTGCACGTCGTGCTGGTGCGCGCGTTCTGCTTCTTCGCATTGGCCAGTTCGGTATGGGCCTTGCTGCCGCTGGTGGCGCGCGGGCTGCTGGGCGGCGGGGCGGGGTTCTACGGCATCCTGCTGGGGGCCGTGGGCCTGGGCGCGATAGGCGGCGCCGTGGTCATGCCCATGCTGCGCGACAGGCTGGACGCCGATGGCCTGCTGCTGGCCGCGGCGCTGGTGACGGCGGCCGTCATGGCGGGCCTGTCCTTCGCGCCGCCGCAGTGGCTGGCGGTGGTCGGACTGCTGGTGCTGGGGGCGGCGTGGATCACCGCGCTGACCACGTTGAACGGCACGGCGCAGGCCATCCTGCCGAACTGGGTGCGCGGCCGTTCGCTGGCCGTCTACCTGACCGTGTTCAACGGCGCGATGACCGCGGGCAGCCTGGCCTGGGGCGCCGTGGCGGAATGGGTGGGCGTGCCCGCCGCCCTGCTGGCGGGCGCCGCGGGACTGGTGATCGTGGGCGTGGTGTCGCATCTGCTCAAGCTGCCCAAGGGCGAGGCCGACCTCGTGCCCTCGAACCATTGGCCCGAGCCCTTGACGGCCGCACCGGTGGAGAACGACAGGGGGCCGGTGCTGATCCTGGTCGAATACCGGATCGATCCCGCGGACCGGGCGGCTTTCCTGCGCGCGCTGGAGCGGCTGTCGGCCGAACGGCGGCGCGATGGCGCCTATGCCTGGGGCGTGACCGAGGATGCGGCCCGGCCGGGGCTCATGCTGGAATGGTTCCAGGTGGAGTCATGGGCCGAGCATCTGCGCCAGCACAAGCGGGTTTCGAAGGCCGATGCCGATGTCCAGGAGGAAGCCCTGCGCTTTCACCGGGGACCGGAGCGGCCCTCGGTGCGCCACCTGCTGGCGGTTCACAGCCGCACGGCCTCCTGATGGGATGTGCCGAGGAGTCCGGTTCCTGGCGACGAGGAAAGCCCCGCGGGCGCGGCCGTGGCGGCCGCGCCCCGTGCCGCTCAACGCGCCGGCTGCAGCGTGACGCTCTCCGCCTTCAGGCTCTCGACCTTTTGCCGGCTGAATGCCATGGGGAAGAGCTCCCCCTTGACCCACAGCGGCAGCAGGTTCTTGTAGTAGGGGCTGGAGGGATCCGACGACTGGCCCGGCACGTTCATGGCCAGCGAGTTGTCCCAGTTGCCCACGTCTATGGCTTGCCGGTAGGACGCGCCGTGGATCTTGCGGAAGTCGGCGCCATAGGCGCCCAGGTAGACGGTCTCGATGTTGCCGCTCATCGGATACCGCTCGGTCGCCAGCGCGGCGCGCTGGTCGGCCGGCAGCAGCGCCGCCAGCTGGTGGTCGAACTTGATGTGGAACAGGTCGCCCCACTTCCACCCGGCGGGATCGTTGCCCAGGATCTCCTTCAGATTGGCCAGTCCTTCCTTGAGCGCATCGAGCAGCAGCGTGTCGCGGCCCTTTACCGGTTCGGCGCCGAAGGCCGCGTCCGGTGCCCGTAGCTTGTTCATCACCAGCCGCTTGTCCAGGTCGCCGAACGTGGCCCGGCTGGCGGCCGGCACGTACAGGTCCGAGACCTTGGCGACGATGACGTACTGCCAGAACTCATAGATGGTGGCGGCCACCGAATCGGCCGACATGCGATGGTTCCAGGCCTTGAGCCGCTGCAGCGCGTCGGCCACCTCGGCCTCGGGCGAGGACAACGATGCGGCCAGGCCCATCAGGTCGCGCGCGGGGATGGACAGGTCGTCGTATTGCAGCTTGACGGTGTCCTGCACGGTCAGGCCGCGCGCGCCGCCCAGGACTTCGCCGATACGCTGGACCCGGTTGGGATCGGACCATTCGCGTGCCGACATGTCCTTGCGCGCATAGTCGTCCGGCACGTTGTACTCGTTGGCCGTGGCGTAGAACCCCTTGGCCGGGTTCAGCACGCGCGGCAGCGAGGCGCCCGGCAGGATGCCGTCCCATTCGTAGCTGCCGTCGCCCGGGACGGGCAGGAGTCCCGACCATCCGGCCTTGGGCCGGATGGGGGCGAGCGCGCCGCCGAACCAGCCGATGTTGCCGTCCACGTCGGCATACACCATGTTCTCGCCGGGGGTGTAGTGGCGGGCCATGCCGGCGGTGAACTCGTCCCAGTTGCGCGCCTGGTTCAGGCGCAGGCTGGCCAGGTAGGCGGCGGTGCCGGGAAACTCCAGGTAGGCCGCGCGCATGGCGTAGGCCTTGCCGCGGGCGGCGTCCTCGTGCAGCACGGGGCCGTGGCGAGTGAACTTGATCGTCGCCTTCACGTCGGCCTGGCCCCGCACCTTGATCGTCTCCTCGACCAGGCGCATTTTTTCCCACTTGCCTTGATAGCGGTATTCGTCGCGGTTGGCGGGGTTGGTCTCGTAGACGTACAGGTCTTCCTCGTCGCCGAAGGAAAAGATGGTCAGGCCGAAGGCGATGCGTTCGTTATGGCCGATGGACACGCCGGGCAGCGCCGGCTCGCCCGCGCCGATGACGTTCCAGCCCGGCGAGTTCAGGTGCACCATGTAGCGCAGCGAGGGCATGGACAGGGCCCGGTGCGGATCGTTGGACAGGATGGGCTTGCCCGACGCGGTGCGCGCGCCCGAGATCGTCCAGTTGTTGCTTTCGTAGCGGGTGATGCGGCGCGCGTTGGCCCGGGCCATGCCTTCGGCCGCGCTGCTGGCGGCGGGCGCCTCCCCGGGACCCGACAAGGCCTTGGCCAGCGTGTCGCGGGCCTGTCCGCCCAACGGCCTGTCGGCCATGCTGCTGGGATTCGGCGTGGCCAATTTCGTCGGCACGTCGCTGTCGGGCCTGCTGCTGCAGCGCAGCCTGCGCATGACGCTGCTGCTGATGCCGCTGGCGATGGGCGGCATCGGCCTGGTTCTGGCCGCCACGGGGACGCTGCCCTGGATCGCGGCCGTGCTGGTCGCGCTGTGGGGCATGGCCTTCGGCGCGGTACCGGTGGCCTGGTCCACCTGGTTGACGCGGGTCGTGCCCGACGAGGCCGAGAGCGGCGGCGGGCTGATCGTGGCGGCCGTGCAACTGGCCATCACCGTAGGCGCGGCCGCAGGCGGCGTGGTGTTCGACGCGGGAGGCGCGCACGGCGTCTTTGCGGCCAGCGCGATGCTGCTGCTGGGGGCGGCGCTGGTGGTGTTCAGGGGGTTCTGGCGGCGGCCGGTACTGGCCGCCGCGCCCCTGGCCCGATAAGGCTCCAGGCCCGCGGCCGGTACGCTAGCCCAGGCCGGCGTTGGCGCCCAGCACCGCGAGGGCGGTCATGTTGATGATGCGGCGGACCGTCGCGCTGGACGTCAGGATGTGCACCGGCGCGTTCACGCCCAGCAGGAAGGGCCCCACGGCCACGTTGCCGCCGGCCGCGGTCTTGAGCAGGTTGTAGGCGATGTTGCCCGCGTCCACGTTGGGGCAGACCAGCAGGTTGGCCTCGCCTTTCAGCGTGGAGGACGGCAGGATGCGTAGCCGCAGGGCCTCGTCCAGCGCGCAGTCGCCGTGCATTTCGCCATCGACCTCCAGGTCGGGGGCCTGTTCGCGCAGCAGTTCCAGCGCGCGGCGCATCTTGCCGCCCGAGGCCGAGCTGCCCGAGCCGAAGTTCGAGCGCGACAGCAGCGCGGTCTTGGGGACCAGGTCCAGCCGGCGCATCGCCTCGGCCGCCGCCTGCGTGTATTCGGCGATCTGTTCGGCGCTGGGGTCGTCGTTGACGTGCGTGTCCACCAGCGCGATGGTCCGTTCGTTCAGCAGCAGGATGTTCATCGCGGCGTAGACACCGTGTCCGGGCCGCCGGCCGATGACCTCGTCCACGAAGCGCAGGTGGTCGTGGTAGGCGCCGACGGTACCGCATATCATGCCGTCGGCATCGCCCAGGTGGACCATCATGGCGCCTATGAGCGTCATGCGGCGACGCATCTCCACGCGGGCCATTTCCTTGGTGATGCCGCGGCGGCACATCTTTTCCCAATACGTCGTCCAGTACTGGTGGAAGCGTTCGTCGAACTCGGGGTTGGTCACCTCGACGTCCTGCCCCAGCCGCAGGCGCAGCCCGAATTTCTCGATCCGCGCGAGCAGCACCGCGGGCCGGCCGACGAGGATGGGCCTGGCCAGGCCCTCGTCCACGATTACTTGCACGGCCCGCAGCACGCGTTCGTCCTCGCCCTCGGTGAACACGATGCGTGCCTTGCCGCCGTCGCGCACGAAGCGCTTGGCGTTGGCGAACAGCGGCTTCATGAAGGCGCCGGAGCGGTAGACGAACTGCTGCAGCTGCTCGGCGTACGCGTCCATGTCGGCGATCGGCCGCGTGGCCACGCCGGAGTCCATGGCGGCGCGCGCCACGGCGGGCGCGATGCGAACGATCAGGCGCGGGTCGAAGGGCTTGGGGATCAGGTAGTCGGGGCCGAAGCGCAGGTCGTAGGTGCCGTACGCGGCAGCCACCACCTCGTTCTGTTCTTCCTCGGCCAGGGCGGCGATGGCGTGGACCGCGGCCTTCTCCATCTCGCGCGTGATCGTGGACGCGCCCACGTCCAGCGCGCCCCGGAAGATGTAGGGGAAGCACAGGACGTTGTTGACCTGGTTGGGGAAGTCCGAGCGTCCCGTGGCCATGACCACGTCGTCGCGCACGGCGTGGGCCGCATCGGGCAGGATTTCGGGCGTGGGGTTGGCCAGCGCCAGGATCAACGGCCGGGGGGCCATGGACGCCACCATGCCGGGCTTGAGCACGCCGCCAGCCGACAGTCCGAGGAACACGTCCGCGCCGGCGATGACCTCGGCCAGCGTGCGGGCGTCCGTCCGCTGCGCGAAGGCCGCCTTCTGTTCGTCCATCAGCACCGTGCGCCCTTCGTACACCACGCCTTCGATGTCGGTGACCCAGATGTTCTTGCGCGGCAGGCCCAGGTCCAGCATCAGTTCCAGGCAGGCCAGCGCCGCGGCGCCCGCTCCGGAGGTCACGACCTTGACCTGGGCGATGTCCTTGCCGACCACCTTCAGGCCGTTGATGAACGCGGCGCTGACCGTGATGGCGGTGCCGTGCTGGTCGTCGTGGAAGACCGGGATCGTCATGCGCTCGCGCAGCTTGCGCTCGACGGCGAAGCACTCGGGCGCCTTGATGTCCTCGAGGTTGATGCCGCCGAAGGTCGGACCCAGCGAGGCGATGATGTCCACGAGCTTGTCCGGGTCGGTCTCGTCGATCTCGATGTCGAACACGTCGATGCCGGCGAATTTCTTGAACAGCACGGCCTTGCCTTCCATGACCGGCTTGGAGGCCAGCGGGCCGATGTTGCCCAGGCCCAGCACGGCGGTGCCGTTGGAGATCACGCCCACCAGGTTGCCGCGCGCGGTGTAGCGGAAGGCGTTGGCCGGGTCGGCGACGATTTCCTCGCAGGCGGCGGCGACGCCCGGGGTATAGGCCAGGGCGAGATCGCGCTGCGTGACCAGCGGCTTGGTCGGGTAGACCGACACTTTTCCGGGAACGGGGAACTCGTGATAGTCGAGGGCGGCCTGGCGAATCGTGGTGCTCATCTTCCTGTCCTTCCGTGCCAGCGGGCACAGGGTTGCGTCAAGATCCAGGCATTCTAGGCGGCGGTTATCATTGAAATATTCTGATTGACGATGTATCCATAATGTTTAGCTGATATCTTGGCTGCCGCAGATATGCCGGATTCCGCATTTCCCTCCGATGACGTCGTCCGCCGGCTGGTTTCGCGGCTGAAGATGCGCCACCTGCAACTGATCGTGCAGGTCCACCGGCTCGGCTCCCTGACGCGGGTGGCCGAACTGATGGCGACCAGCCAGCCGGCGGTGACCAACGCCTTGTCGGAACTGGAGTCCATGTTCGGCGTGCCGCTGTTCGTCCGCACGGCGCGGGGCATGGCGCCCACCGACATCGGGCGGGTCGTGGCGGGGCGGGCGCGGGCCATCTTGCAGGACCTGGGGCATCTGGTGCGCGACATGGAAGCGTCCGGCGCGGGCCTGGCCGCCCGCCTGCACGTGGGGGTGACGCCCTTCGTCTCCGGGCGGCTGGTGGCCGAAGCCGTATCCGCCGTCCAGGCGGGGCCGAGGCGGCTGGCCGTGCGTATCCACGACGGCACGAGCGAAAGCCTGCTGCGGGAACTGCGCGATCATGCGCTGGACGTGGTCATCGCGCGGGCGAGCCCCACGCTGGACCTGCAAGGCCTGGTGTTCGAGCCGTTGTACCGCCAGCAGGCCCGACTGATCAGCAACCGGCGCCTGGCGGCGCAACTGGGCCGGGCGCCGCTATCATGGCCGCGGCTGGCCGAACTCGACTGGGTCCTGGGAGAGCCCCGCACCGCGCTGCGCGAGCAGGTCGCCGGCCTGTTCATCCAGGCGGGCGTGACGCCACCCGTGCCTGTCACCGAGGGCTATTCCGCCAAGCTCATCGGCGAGATCATCGCCGCTTCCGAGCGCGCGGTCTCGCTGCTGCCCGCCGACATCGCTGAGGAACTGGTGCACGTGGCGGGCGTGGCCATCGTTCCGTATTCCATCGCCTGGAGCCTGCCGCCCATCGCGGCCATCGTGCGCGAGGACAGCGGCGAGAACGACACGCATGGGCGCTTCCTGGCGGCGGTGCGCCAGGCCAGCGCCGGCATGCGCCGGGACGTGCCGGATCCGGGCCGGCAGACCGAGTTCTGACCGGCGCGGCTAGCGCGCGCCGGCCTGCAGCAGGATGCGTTCGATGGCGGTGAACCCGCGCTGGCGGGCATGCTGCAGCGGGGTGACGCCGTTGCCGTCGGCCAGGTTCACGTCGGCATGCGCATCCACCAGCAGGCGCACGATGTCCGTGTGGCGGGCGCCGCCCGTGCCCAGGATGATGGCTTCGAGCAGCGCGGTCCAGTGCAGGTTGTTGACGTGGTTCACGTCCACGCCCGCCTCGATCAGCGTGCGGACCGTCTCGACGTGGCCGCGCTCGGCGGCGGGGATCAGCGCCGTGCCGCCGTAGCGGTTGGTGCTTTTCAGGTCGGCACCGTGCGCCAGCGTCATTCGCAGGATCTCGTCGTGTCCCCGCGCGCCCGCATACAGATAGGGGCTGTCGTTGATCTTGTCCTTGGCGTTGACGTCGGCGCCCGCTTCGATCAGAGCGCGGGCAGCGTCCACGTTGTTGCGGTGGGTGGCGGCGAGCAGGGGTGTGGCGCCCGCGGCATCGCGCGCTTCGATGTCCGCTCCCTGGCTGATCAGGGCCCGGATCTCGGCGGCGGTTCCGCGTTCGGCGGCGGCGCGCAGCCGGGCATCCAGGCTGGCGCCGTTCGCCGGCGACGAGAGCCAGGCCAGCAGGGCCGCCGCGACCCCGAGATGGATGGATAGGCGCTTCCACAACATGCGCGGGTCTCCTTGGACTGTTGCAGACGTGATGTTAAGAGCGCCGCCGCGGTTTGGAAAATCGTATATGTGAATGGGGCGCAGTGGAAAAAGCTATGGAGCCGCCGCAGGCAGGTGGGCTCGCAGGCGGGTGCCGCCCATGCCCGATTCGACCGCCAGACGCCCACCGATGCGCGCGATGCGCGCCCGCATGCTGCGCAGCCCGATGCCGGCCATCGACCGGTCCGCCAGCTCGACGTCGAATCCCGCGCCGTCGTCTTCGACGCTCAGTTCCAGGGCTCCGTTGCCGGCATCGGCCAGGGTCACGGCGACCGTATTCGCGCGGCTGTGCTTGATCACGTTGGTCAAGGCTTCCTCCAGGAAGCGGGCCAGCGCGAGCAGGCGGGCCGTATCCGGTTCCGCGGGCCATTCCGGGGCGACTCGCCAGACGCACCGGACGCCCTGATCGTCGAAGAGGTCGCCGAAGCGGCGGCGCAACGGCGCGATCCAGTCGGCGGGCGAGGCCGCCGTCGCCGGGACCGCCGCGAAGCTGTGGTCCAGGACCTGTCGCAGGTCGTCCCGCAGGCTTTTCAGGACCGACACGTAGTGCTGCGGCGGCAGCGTGGCGTCGCCCTTTTCCGCCATGACGATGGACCGTACCAGCGAACTGCCCAGGCCGTCGTGGAGGTCGTGGGAAATCCGCAGCCGTTCGCTCAGCCGGGCGTTGGCCACTTCCAGCTCGTGTTGCCGGCCCAGCGTATGGGCGAGTTCCCGCCGGGCTTCCTCGACATGGTCGGCCAGTTCACGATTGAACCGCTCCACGCGCCCGAGGGTGGAGGTGAAGCCCCAGGCCAGGACCAGGGCCATGCCTATCATGATCAGCGGCGCGGTGGCGGCCGTGTAGCCGTGCACGTCGTCGATGATGCGCAGGAAGGCCAGGATGTCGTGGATGGCAGCCACCAGGAAACCCAGCATGCAGGCCGCCAGGAACAGGTGCTCGGGCTGGCGCGTGCGCGCGGCGCGGAACTGGAATTGCACGCAGGTTCCGACGAACACGGCGGCATAGCCCACCGCCACCAGGTAGAACACGGCCTTGGGCTGGGCCGGCCCCAGTGCCAGCAGCGCCGCGCACACCGCTCCCGTGACGGTCCACAGCGCCTTTTCCAGGCGGGGGAAGCGCTGGCCGCCGAACCGCCAGGCGAACATCGAGAAGGCGCTGCAATAGATGGTGAAGACCAGGGTGATCCACGTGGACCAGCCGTGCGTGGTGGCGAACGGCCAGGGGGAGGTGACGGCCGAGTTCAGGCCGAACAGCAGCCAGGCCAGCGACGTCAGCGCATACCATCCGTAGGCCTGCTCGTTGCGCCGCAGGAGCCAGACCATCAGGAAGAAGCAGCCCAGCGTGATCGAAATGATCAGGTTGGCCTGCGGCAGGACGCGCCGCAGCAGCCATTCTCGTTCGTAGCGCGGACGGACCTCGTCGGGCGGGCCGATGTGCACCCCGCCCAGCCCGGAACTGTAGAGGTCGTAGCCCGCCACCCTGATCCACAAGGTGTTGATGCCGGCGCGCAGCGCCGAGGGCGGCAGCAGGGAATAGCGCGGCAGGTTCCAGCTGCGCGTCAGGGGTTCGACCAGGCTGGCGTCTGCCCAGAGCGGGTCGTCGTTGAGCCGTCCCGCGCCCGCCATCGAAAGATATTCGAGGAACAGCGCCACGGGCTGGCCGGGGCAATGCGTCCATTCGACGCGGTACCAGACCGTGCCGTCGTGGCCGGGCCAGCGCGTCGACCAGATGTCGGGCAGGGCGACGGCCTCCCAGCCCGTGGCGGGCGGCGTGTCCGGGGACTCGTTCGCGCGGGCGGCGCTGATGGAGGAAATCGCCGGGCGGCATGCGTCCGCGCGGGCCGTCTCCGGCAGGCACAGCCAGAGCGCCAGGACTACAGCAAGCCAAGCGAACGTGCTTCGTGGATCGCGCGCGTGCGGGACGTGACCGCCAGTTTCCGGTAGATGTTCTTGATGTGGCATGCGGCGGTGTGGGGGGAGACGAACAACTGCTCGGCGATCTCTCGATTGGTGTGGCCCTGGGCGACCAGTTCGAGGATTTCCAGCTCGCGCTTGCTGAGCGTCGCCTCGGCCTGGGCCCGGGGCGGCGACGCGGGGGCAGGCAGCAGCGCCAGCAGGCGCCGGGCGATGAACGGGTCGATGGGCGCGCCGCCCCGCAGCGCGCTGCGCAGGGACATCGCGATTTCCTGGTCGTCGCGTTCCTTGAGGACGTAGCCGGTGGCGCCCAGCTTCAGTGCGGCCAGGATCATGTCTTCGGTGGAGCAGGCCGAGATCACCAGGATCGCGGTCCCATGGCCGCGCGCGTGCAGCGCCTCGATCAGGTCCAGGCCGTTGCCGTCGGGCAGGCCGAGGTCGATCAGCGCGAGCGCGAAGCGGACGTCGCTGTCGAGGTGGAAGCGGGTCTCTGCCAGCGAAGCGCACGAGACCAGCGTGCCGGAGGGGTAGCCGAGCCCGGTCAGGAGACGCAGGATCCGCTGTCGCATCGAGGGCTCGTCTTCGACGACGAGGACCGGTGCGGAAAGGGGAAGATCGGTCATGGTGAAGCGGCGCGGCGTGCCCCGGGCTGCGCGCCGGGGCACGGGCGGTAACACGATGTTGCAGATATGTGGACTGTACCACCACGAAATGAAAACGGCCCCGCCGGCAGGGCCCCGTGGGGACCTTCAGGCGGGGCCGTGCGCGCGGACGCGCGCGGTCAACCGTCCTGCCAGACCTCGGACGGAATCAGCACGCTGCCCTCGAACAGCCGGCGGGCGGTGCGTATCACCGCGGCGCGGCGGATGACCGGCGTGGCGCTGACCAGGTCCACGTCGAGGTCGATGGAGATCGTGCCGGACGGATGCTCGATGCGCACCACGCCTTGCGGCGGTGCGCTGTCCAGGCCCGAGAGCCGGGACGCGATGGTGCCCGGCACGGCGCAGGCCGAGGCCACGCACAAGGCGCCGGTGACGGCGTGCGCGCGGTGGCAGGAATAGGGCACGAAGTAACGCGACGATATCGTGCCGCCGTGCTGCGGTTCGGCCAGCAGCCCGATCTTGGGCACGACCGATCCGCTGACGTCGCCCAGGCCCATCAATTCGCCCGCCTTGCGCCGGATGGCTTCCATCCTGGCGATCAGGGCGGTGTCGGCATCGAGCTCCTCGGCGCTTTCATGGCCGGTCTTGCCCAGTTGCGTCGCCGAGAACAGCACCATGGGCATGGCGACGTCCACGCAGCTGACCTCGATGCCGTCGATCACGTCCAGCGGCCGGCCGGTGGGCAGCAGCTTGCCCGTGATGGAACCGATGGCGCTGCGGAAATTCAGCTTGACCGGGGCGGCGGTGCCGGGCACGCCGTCGATCGCCGCGTCGCCGGAGTAGGTCACCGAGCCGCCCGGCGTCTGTACGATGGCGTGGACTTCGGCCTGGGTGTTGACGTTGAAGATGCGCACCGTCGTCTCGTCGCCCTGCGCCGGCACCAGTCCGGCGTCGATGGCGAACGGGCCGACCGCGCCCAGGATGTTGCCGCAGTTCGGGCGCGTGTCGACCATGCGTTCGTTCACCAGGACCTGGGCGAACAGATAGTCGACGTCTATGCCCGGACGCCGCGAGGGGCTGATGATGGCGACCTTGCTGGTGAACGGCGTGGCGCCGCCGATGCCGTCCACCTGGTAGGAATGCGGCGACCCCATGGCGGCCAGCAGCACCTCGTCGCGCCGCGCCGGATCGGCCGGAAGGTCGGAGGCAAGAAAGAACGGTCCGCGCGAGGTCCCGCCTCGCATCATGACGCACGGTATTTTCGTCTGCATGGTCATTCCACCTGGATCTTGGCATCGGTCACGACGCGTTTCCAGAGGGTCAACTCCTTCTGGATCTGCGCCATCAACTGTTCGGGCTTGCCGACGGCGGGCTCCTCGCCGTTGGCCTTCAACTGCTCCACGGTTTCAGGCAGGGCCAGCGCGATGTTCATTTCCTTGTTCAGCCGTTGCTGGATGTCGGCGGGCAGGCCCTTGGGGGCAATCAGCCCGTACCAGACGATCACTTCATAGCCGGGCACGCCGGCCTCGGCCACGGTGGGGATGGACGGCTCGGCCTGGATGCGCTTGGGCAGCGTCTCGGCCACGACCTTCAGCCGGCCGCTCTTCATGTAGGGAATGGCGGCGCCGGCCGTGCTGAAGAAGACGTCGGTCTGGCCCGCGACGGTGTCGGTCAGGGCTGGAGCCGTGCCGCGATAGGGCACGTGGGTCATCTCGATGCCGGCGGTGCGCTGGAACAGTTCCGTGGCCAGGTGGGAGATGCCGCCCTGGCCGGACGACGCGTAGGTCAGCCCGCCTTTCCTGGTCTTGCCGAGCTGGATCAGGTCGGCCAGGTTGTTGACCGGCAGCGTGGTCGGCACGGAGATCAGGAGCGGGCCGCGCGCGATCATGCCGATGGGCGTGATGTCCTTGATCGGGTCGAACTTGATGGGATAGAGGCTGGGGTTGACCGAATAGCTGTTGGAAATGAGGGTGAGCGTGTAGCCGTCGGGGTCGGCCTTCACGCCGGCTTCCACGCCCAGCTTGCCGCCGGCTCCGGCGCGGTTCTCGATCACCACCGGCTGGCCCAGCGCGTCGCCCAGGCGCCGGCCCAGGGTGCGGGCGATGGCGTCGTTGCCGCCGCCGGGGGCGAAGGGCACGATCAGCTTGATGGGCTTGGTCGGATAGTCGGACGCCTGCGCGGCCTGCCAGGAAGCGGCGGCCAGCGTGCCCACGATCGCGGACAGGAGGGTGCGGCGGAAGGCCTTGAACGCCGAGCCGGCGCGAGGCGTAAGGGGGTACGTCATGGGGGTCTCCGGGGACGGTTCTTGTGTCTGAATGGAGGACTGTCGAGCAAGGTGCGTGCCATGCGGCGGGTGCTATCGCGGATCCCGATCCAAGCCATTGATTCGTATGAGGATTTCCAGGCGCGACCGTCGGGCGGCCGCGCGTCGGAACACTGGTGGTGTTTCAATAATGTAACGCGTTTCTACGAAACGGCGTCACCGTCCGGTGGGGGCATAGACCTCGCCGCGCATCAGCCGGCGCGCGGTGCGCGTGACGGTGGCGCTTTCCACGCGCGGCTGCTGCCCGCCGCCGACGGCGGCGCCCACGGGCAGCGAGCCCGAGGCATGGCCGATGACGATGTCGCGGCCGTCCGTGGGGACGCGGCCCAGTTCGGCGCCCAGGGTGCCGGGCAGGCGCACGCAGGCGGCCAGGCACATCGCGCCCGTCAGCGGCGTTGCCCGGTGCGGCTGGCCCGCCGAGAACATGCGGGCGGTGATGTCCACGTCCTGGGCCCGCAACGAGGCGCCCGACGCAAACGCCACGTTCGCGGGCGGCGACAGCAAGCAGACCAGCGGCAGGTTGCGCAGGCGGGTGCGCGCTTCGTCCTCGGTGGCGAGCCCCATCAGGACGGCGGCCGCGACGCGCAGCTCCTCGCATTGCCGGACCACGTCCGGCCGGGCGTCGATCTGCGCCGCCGACTCCGTGCCGGACAGGCCGAAGTCCGCGGCGCGCGCGAAGACGGTCGGGTTGGAGACGTCGACGCACGAGATCTCGATCGTGCCGACGTCCGGGATCGTCACGGTGTCGCGGGCGGCGCCGGTGGGGAACAGCTTGCCCGTCGTGGCGCCGCCCGGGTCCAGGAAGGACAGCCGGATGGGCGAGCCGGTGCCGGCCACGCCGGGCAGCGCGAAATCGCCGGCGACCGCGGCGCGGCCGTCGCTGAGGGCGAAGTCGGCTACGATGATCTTGCCGGTATTGGTGTTGTGGATGCGGACCGATGCGTGGTCGCCCGATGCCCGCACCAGCCCTTCGTCCACCGCGTAGGGGCCGATGGCCGCCGAGATGTTGCCGCAATTGCCCCGGTACTGGACCAGCGGCGCGTCGATCGCGACCTGGCCGAAGGTGTAGTCCACGTCGGCATCGGCGCGCGAAGGCGCGCCCACCACGGCGATCTTCGACAGCGACGAGATGCCGCCGCCCAGCCCGTCCAGTTGCCGCTTGCCGGGATCGGGGCTGCCCAGCGTGGCGAGGAAGATGCGGTCGCGGGCGTCGCGGCCGGCGGGCAGGTCGCGGTCGTGGAAGACCAGGGCGCGGCTGGTGCCGCCGCGCATGTAGACGGCAGGATAGGCTGCTTGAGGCATCGAAGTCTCCGAGTGGAATGGCCGCTTCTTGCAAGGCGCATGCCAGCGGGCGCGATCGATGGGGGCCGCGGCGCCGCAAGGCGATGGGAGGCGTGTGTTTCACCTGGTGCGTGTTCATGTTTCAATATTGAAAAGGAGTGAACATGAGCATCGCCGCATCCGATGACCGCCGGCCCCTGATCTGGGCCATCAGCGCCCACCGGCTGACCGAGGTCTTCCGCACCGTCAGCCCCGAGCTGGCCGACCGCGCCGCCATCGAGATCATCGACAAAGGCTTCGACGACGCCATCGCCGAGATCGCCCGGCGCAGCGAAAAGCGGGCCTGCGACGTCATCGTCGCGGCGGGCGCCCATGGCGCCTATCTGCGCCAGAACGTCGGCATTCCCGTGGCCTTCGTCAAGGTGGGGGGCTTCGACCTGATGGCGGCGATCTGCAAGGCGCGGCAGTTCTCGGACCGTATCGCCATGGTCATGCACCGGCGCGTGCCGCCCGCGCTGAACCGCTTCGCGACGCTGTTCTCGCTGCCCATGCAGATCCGTGCCTACCAGACCGCCGAGGACGCCCGGCACTGCATCCAGGAACTGGCCGCGGCCGGCATCGAGGTGGTGGTCGGTCCGGGCCTGATCGCCAACCTGGCCGACGAGGCCGGATTGACGGGCATCCTGGTCTATTCGCTGGATTCGGTGCGCGCCGCCTTCGACGACGCGATCGAGATCGCAGCCGCGCAGAAGGCCGAGAAATCGCGCCGCACCCAGCTCGATTCGGTGCTGTATCACCTGAACGACGGCGTCATCGCGGTGGACATGGCCGGCCGCATCGTCGCCGCCAATCCGTCGGTGGACAAGCTGACCGGACGCCGCGTGCGCGAGGCCCTGGGCCAGCCGCTGCGCCAGGTGCTGCCCGACCTCGAGCCGGGGCAGGTCATGACGCGCGGAGCGGGCGAGATCGGGACGGTACAGGAGATGGGCGGCAAGTCGGTCGTGGTCGATCGCGTCCCGCTGCTGGACGAAGGCATGCAGACCGGCGCCATCTTCACGCTGCATGCATCCAGCGAGCTGGAGCGCGCCGTCAGCAAGCTGCGGGCGCATACGCACCGGCGCTCGCGCGTGGCCCGGTACCGGCTGGACGACGTGGTGGCCGAGTCCGCCGCCATGCGCCAGGTGATCGCGCAGTGCCGGGTATTCGCCGAGCACAGCGACGCGGCCGTGCTGATCCACGGCGAAAGCGGCACCGGCAAGGAACTGCTGGCCCAGGGCCTGCACAACGCGAGCCGGCGGCGCCGGCATCCCTTCATCGCCATCAACTGCGGCGCCTTTACCGAGACGCTGCTGGAGAGCGAGCTGTTCGGCTATGACGAGGGCGCCTTCACCGGCGCGCGCAGGCAGGGCAAGCCGGGCCTGTTCGAGTCGGCGAACGAAGGCACGCTGTTCCTGGACGAGATCGGCGAGATGCCGCTGCCGCTGCAGACCCGGCTGCTGCGCGCCTTGCAGGAGAAGGAAATCACGCGCGTGGGCAGCGTCGATACCATTCCGGTGGACGTGCGCATCGTGGCCGCCACCCATCGCGACCTGCTGGCGATGGTCAGGGCGGGCGCCTTCCGCGAGGACTTGTACTACCGCCTGAACATCCTGCAGGTGGTGGTGCCGCCGCTGCGCGACCGGCCCGAGGACATCGAGGCGCTGGCGCGGCGGCTGCTGCCGGCGGCGCTGGGGCGCGCGGGCTTGCAGGAGGCCGTGGCCCCCATGCTGGAGGCGGCGTTGCCGGTGCTCAAGGAAGGCGCATGGCGTGGCAACGTCCGGGAACTGGAAAACGTCTCGGAGCGCCTGACCATGGCCTGCCTGACCGAGGGCCGGCCGCTGTCGCGCCGCGAGGTGCGGGCCATGCTGGCCGACGCGCCGGCCCGGCGCCAGGCGCCCGCGGCGCGCAGCCTGGCGGCGGTGCGCGCCAGCCAGGAGGCCGCCCATGCCCGCGCCGTGCTGGCCGAGTGCGAGGGCAACCACCAGGAAGCCGCGCGGCGGCTGGGCATCAGCCGTACCACGCTGTGGCGCAAGATCAAGGCCGCGCGGGAATAGGGCCGGTCAGTCGCGCAGCGCCGCGCACATCTCGTGGATCGCGCTGCGCAGCCAGCAATTGGCGGGATCCTTGTGGAAGCGCTCGTGCCAGAACTGGTGCACCGTGATGGAAGGGCCGGCGAAAGGCAACTCCACGATGCGCAGGTTCGCATAGCGCGCACAGGTGTGCGCCACGTCGCGGGGCACGACCGCGATCAGGTCCGAGGACTCGAGTATGGGCAGCAGGCTCATGACGTGGTAGACCTCCACCACCACCCGGCGCGGCGTATGCCGCGGCGCGAACATGCGATCGAGTTCCTCGCCGCGTCCGTCCGGCCGGACCAGCGCATGCGGCGCGGACAGGTATTCCTTCAGCGTCATGCGCTGGCCGATGGTGGGATGGTTCTTGCGGACCAGGCAGACGACGGGGATCTCCAGCAGCTTCTGCTGGAAGAAACCGGCCTTGTGCAGGTCGGGGAAATAGCCCAGCGCCAGGTCGGCTTCGCCGGATATCAGCGCCGACGCGGTCTCTACGGCGGGCCGGGCGATCGTGCGCAGGCTGGCGTGGGGAGCGTCGCGCGACATCCTGGCCAGGAGCGGCGGAAGAAAATGCACTTCGCCCACGTCGGGCGTGACGATGGTGAACGTCTTCCGGGTCGTGGCCGGATCGAAGCCGGCGCGCTGGAGGACGTCCGTCGCGATCGAGGCCAGCACGCTTCCGACCGGCCCGGCCAGCTCCAGCGCGCGCGGCGTCGGCCTCATCTCCAGGCCGGATCGCACGAACAGCGGGTCGCCGAACAGGTCCCGCAGCCTCGCCAGCGCCGCGCTCATGGCGGGCTGGCTCAATCCCAGCTTCTCGCCGGCACGCGTCACGCCGCGCTGGTCCAGGATGGCCTGGAATACGACCAGCAGATTCAGGTCTATGGCTTTCCAATCCATTTTTTGGATGCAGTGTATTGGCTGAATAATCTGGAGAAATGGAGAACCCGATCATAAACTGCGTCTCGCAAAAGAAAGCCGGCTCGCAGGATGAGGCCGGCGCCCAGGAGACCCGGATGCCAGCCTGCCCTTCGCACCCAGCGAGCCCCTGAGGGCCCGCCCCGCGCTTCCCGCCTGAGCGGCGGGTATTCCTTCCCCATGTGTTTCATGCGTGTGCCTGTGCCAGGCGCGGCGCGGGATGCGTTCAACCGTGCATGGGGGCGACGCGATGCGCGGGAGAAGCCGGCGTCCATACGAGGAGACGAACGAAGAACATGAAGATGACGACATTGGCTGCCGCCATGATCGGGCTGGGTGGCGCGGTCGGAGCGGCGCCGGCACGGTCGGCGGTGGAGATCTATGGCGTGCTGGATACCGCCGTGGAGCACCTGCGTTCCAGCACGGGACAGCGGCAGCCTGCTGCAGGGTGGCCGCATGTTCGGACGCTCCGCCTATGTGGGCCTGGGCTCGCGGCAATGGGGGGAAGTGCGGCTGGGGCGCCAGCTGTCCCTGATGCAGGGGGCGCTGGCGCCCTACGACCCCGATCATTTCTCGCCGTATTCGCCGGCGCTGGCGATGCAACTATCGGATCTCAGCCAGACATCGCTGGACAACGTGGCCAGCTACTGGTCGCCGACGGTGGGCGGCTTCGCGCTGGCCCTGGCGTTCGCATCGGGCGAGAACGCCCCGGTGGCCCCCAATCCCGGCGCGCCGCAAGTCGTCGGTCCCGGTACCGCCAGGCATACCCGGGCGGCCCTGCTGACCTATCGCCGCGCCGGCCTGTCGGCGGGCGTGGGGTTCCAGGCCGCGGGGCAGCGGCTGGCCGCGGGCGGCAACGCCGACCAGCGGATGTTCTCGGCGGCGGTCAACTACCGTTTCGGGGACTTCGAGTTGGGTGCGGTCTGGTGGACCCATCGCAACGAGCTGCCCGGCGGCGGCGTGCCGCGGACCGACGTCTGGACGGTGGGCGGTGCGTGGTGGGCGCTGCCCAGCCTGCGCCTGGTGGCGCAGGTCGGCCGGGCGCGCGACAACGGCCTGGCATACGCCACGGGCGCGGCCAAGGCGCGCGGGCGCAATACCTATCTGAACATTGGCGCGACCTATGACCTGTCCAAGCGCACCGCCGTCTACGTGCGCCTGGGCCGGGTATCCGACGAACATGCCGGATTCGGCGGGCGGCCGGATCTTGCCTCGACCGCGATGCGCGAGGGGATCGCGGTGCCGGCCAACGGTTCGGTCAAGGGAGGGCTGATCGGTGTGCGCCATGTATTCTGATCCGGCGGCGCCGGTTGGCGGACGCGGCGGCGATGCGTCCGTGTGCGGATGGAGCCGCGCGGCACTGATGGTCGCGCATTGCGCCGGCATGATCGACCTCGTCGCCCTGCCGGTATGGGTCGGGACGCTGATCGGCCGCCATGGCTACGATGCCCAGCAGGCCGGAGGCCTTGCGACGCTGTTCCTGGTGGGCGCGGTGGCGGGCAGCCTGGGCCTGGCGCGGGGTTTCCATCCTCGATGCGCGCGGATCGCCGCCGTCGCGGGCTACGGGCTGGCCGGGCTGGTGTTCGCCGTCATCGCCTGCGCGTCCGGCTATGCGGTGATGGCGGCGCTGCATCTGCTGGCCGGCGCGTGCGCGGCCTGCGGTCTGAGCGCCACGCACGGCACGATAGGGCGCAGTGCTTCGCCGCATCGCCTGTTCGCGGCCGCGGGCTTGGCCCTGGGCGTGTTTTCCATCCTGTTCCTGGGTGTCACGCCCCGGTTGGTCGAGCGGGCCGGTGGTCCTGCCCTGTTCTGGACGTTCGCGGGCGTGATGCTGCTGGCGTCGATCGTCTCGGCGCTGGCCTTTCCCCGCGTGCAGCCGGAGCCGGAACGGCGGGCGGCGCGTTTCGAGGTCGATGCGTCGGCGGTATTCGGCGCCCTGGGCGTGGCCGCCATGGCCCTGGTGCAAGCCATGGTCTTCAGCTTCCTGGAGCGCATGGGCATGGACCGGGGATTCGGCGCCGGCGCGGTGACCGCCGTGTTGATCGCGCTGGGCATCGTGAACCTGTTTCCCGCTCCGCTGGCCGCGGTGCTGGAGCAGCGTTGGCCGGCCCGGGCTGTGCTGTGCTGGGGGCCGCTGGTCCAGGCGTCGCTGGCGTTGCTGATCGCGCAGGGCACGGCGTTCCCGCCCTACGCGGCCGGAGCCCTGTTCTTCTCGGCGGCGATGATCTTCACCCATACCTTTGCCTTCGGCGTGCTGGCCCGGCTGGAACCGAGCGGCCGGCTGGTGGCCGCCACCCCCGCCATGCTGATGACCGGTTCGGCCATCGGGCCTTTCCTGGGCGGCACGCTGGTCAAGTCCGCCGGCTATGGCGCGCTGGGCTGGGCGGCGGTGGGCATCGCCGGCGCGGCGGTGCTCGCCTTCCACCTGGCCTGCCGCCGCCTGCCTTCCGCGCGCACGCTGGCGCGCACCTGAACATTTCCTACGGAGACACCCATCAAATTTCCCTTTGTGTTCTTGCTGGCCGCCGCATTGGCCAGCGGCGCGCCGCAATGGGCGGCTGCCGCCGATGCGCGGGCGGAGCGGCCCATGGCCTGGACGACCCTGGGCACGGCGGGCGGCCCCATCATCCACGCCGACCGTTCGCAGCCCGCCAATCTGCTGACCGCCGGCAAGCGGGTCTGGCTGGTCGATTGCGGAGATGGCGCGCTGGAGCGCCTGGCCGCCGCGGGCTACCAGCCCTCCCGGGTGGGGGCGGTATTCATCAGCCATCTGCATCAGGACCACGTCGGCGGCCTGCAAGGCGTGATCGGCCTGCGCTGGATGCAGGTGGCGCCGGGAACGCTGACCATCTACGGTCCGCCGGGCACGGATGAAGTGGTCGACGGCATCCTGCGCTCCTTGCAGCCGTCCCACCTCGTCAGCGCCGAGGATGTGGGCGGCGGCCGGGGCGCGCGTACGCCGGCCGATACCGTCAGGGTGGTGATTCTGAAGGACGGCAGTGACGTGGACGTGGAGGGCGTGCGCGCGGCGCGCAATTCCCATTTCGACGGCCCGGTGGCCAGGATAGGCACCGAGTCGCTGTCGCTGCGCTTCGACCTGGATGGGCAGGGCATCGGCTACACGGGGGATACCGGCGAGAGCGCCGCGGTCGCTCGGCTGTTCAAGGGGGTAGAGCTGATGGTGAGCGAGGTCATCGACCTGGACGGCATCGTCGCCAACCTCAACGGCCCGGCTTCGCCCATGCCGCCGCAGGTGCGGCCCGCCTTGATCGACCACCTGAAGAAGCATCACCTGACACCGGCGCAGGCCGGCGCCATCGCGGCCGAGGCGGGCGCGCGGCGCCTGGTCTTCACGCACCTGGGCATCGCCGCGGCGTTCCAGCAGTCCGCGCCGGCGCTGGCGGCCGGTGCCCGGACGACCTTCGGCGGCGACGTCTTCGTGGCGCGCGATCTGGATCGTTTCTGAACATGGAGAAAGGGATGAAGATTCTCTGGATGATGGCCGCCGCGATGGTGACCGCGGCCGTGCCTCCCGCCGTCCTGGCCGCGGATGTCGCGCCGGCGGCTGCATTCGTGACGCTGGGGACGGGCGGAGGTCCGGTCATCCGGCGTGAACGCGCGGAACCGGCGAATGCGGTGGTGGTGGGCGACAGCGTCTATCTGTTCGACGTGGGGGCGGGCACCGAGCGCCAGATGGTGGCGGCGGGGCTGTCCATGCACAAGGTCAAGGCCGTTTTCGTTTCCCACCACCATATCGATCACAACGCCGACCTGGGCCAGATCCTCGCCAGCCGCTGGATGTTCAACAGCTACCAGCCGTTGCCGGTGATCGGGCCGCCGGGCACCGCGCGCATGGTGGCCGACCTGGTCGCCGCCGCCCGTACGGTGGAACTGGCGCCCATAGGCGGCGGCCTCGGCGGCAAGCCGCCGCTGGCTTCGACGGTCAAGGCGGCGGACCTGGACGCCGAGATGGACGAGCCGGCCGAGATCTATCGCGACGCCAACCTCCGCGTGCTGGCCGTGACGAACACGCACTATCACTTCCCGCCAGGCAGTCCGCAGGCGGCGTTCTCGCGGTCGTATGCCTTCCGCATCGAGACGCCCGGACGGGTCTATGTCTTCACGGGCGATACCGGCCCGTCCAAGAACGTGGAGCGCCTGGCGCGGGGGGCAGACGTACTGGTGAGCGAAGTGATCAACCTGGACAGCATGGTCGGAATTCTCAAGCGCGCCCCGGACCTGAAACCGGCGATGCTGCCTTCCATGATCAGGCACATGGAGCAGAACCACCTGACGCCCGTCGAGATCGGCAAGCTGGCCGCGGCGGCGGGGGTCAAGGAAGTCGTGCTCACGCACCTGGCCCCGGGCGAGGATGGGGAGCGCGACCTGTCCGGCTATGTCCGCGGCATTCAGCCGGCCTTCATGGGGCCGGTGCGCATCGCCAGCGACCTGCAACGATTCTGAGAAAAGAGAGATCTCCATGAGTGCAACCGTATTCACCGGCGTCCGTGTCTTCGATGGCTCGGGTACGCCGCCATTCCCGGCCGAGGTCCGGGTCGAGGGCGAGCGCATCGTCCAGGTGGCGCGCGAGGCGGCGGTGCCGCGCGAAGGCGCCCGCATCGTCGACGGCCGCGGCGGCGTGCTGATGCCGGGCCTGGTCGAGGCCCACGCCCATCTGTCCTGGCCCACGTCGGTGGAGCGCTTCGTGCCCGGCATGTCCCTGCCGGAACAGGACCTCGTGCTCAATACCGCGCGCAATGCCCGCATCCTGCTCGATCATGGCTTTACCAGCGCCTATTCGGCGGGGGCGTTGGACAGGACCGTGGAAATCACGCTCAAGGCGGCCATCGACGCGGGGGGCATGCCGGGGCCGCGCCTGGTTCCTTCCTCGGTCGAGCGCGAGCCGCCCATCGAGTCGGCGATGATGGACCCGGGCAAGGTGGACGAACACGGGCGAGGGCCCGAGGCGGTCCGTGCCTTCGTGAAGGGCTGCGCGGCGCTGGGCGCGAAATCGCTCAAGTTCCTGTTGTCGGGGGAAAGCGCGCTCAAGCCCGGCGCCTCCATGGAGCTGCTCTACACCGAGGACGAGGCGCGGGCGGCGGGCGAGCAGGCACGCGAGTCGGACGTCTGGCTGACCGCCCACGCGCACGCCGCCGAGGCGGTGAAGATGGGCCTGCGCCATGGCTTTCGCGTGCTGTACCACTGCACCTACGCGGACGAGGAGGCGCTGGACATGATGGAGGCGCGCAAGGACGAGATATTCGTCGCGCCCACGCTGGGCATCGTGCAGGCGACACTGGATGCCGTGCCGCCGCCGCATTTCGACATGCGCCACATGAAGGAGGATGCCGCCATCGTGCTGGAGCGCCAGCGACGGCTGGTGCCGGAGTTGCGGCGGCGCGGCGTGCGGGTGCTGCCGGGAGGCGACTACGGTTTCCCCTTCAATCCCAATGGACGCAACGCGCGCGACCTGGAGCTGTTCGTGCGCCACCTGGGCTATACCCCCGCCGAAGCGTTGTCGGCGGCGACCATGCTTGGCGGGCAGATCATGGGCCTGGACGGCGAACTGGGGATGGTGCGCAAGGGCTTCCTGGCCGACCTGTTGCTGGTCGACGGCGATCCGTGCCAGGATGTGGCGATCCTGCAGGACAAGTCCCGGCTGTCCGCGATCATGAAGGATGGCCGGTTCCACAAATCCCCGGAGGGACGGCAATGAATCGTTTCTGGCAACGCTGGTGGTGCGCGGTGGCTTGCGGCATGCTGCCGCTGGGCGCGGGACCGGTCCTGGCGGCGGAGGGGGGCGTGCCGCCCGAATTGCAGGCCAGGTTGCGGCAGATGGGGCCGGTCATCGACGTGCCGGCGACCAAGGGGCTGTACCAGCCGCTGCTGGCCGCGCAACCGCGCGATGGGGTCAAGGTCGAGGCCGGTCTTCCCTACGGCCCGGACGAGCGGCACAGGCTGGACGTCTACGCGCCGGCCGAGGCCGCCTCGCGCCGGCCCGTCCTGGTGTTCGTCCACGGCGGCGGCTTCGTCCGGGGCGACAAGTCGGACAGCGCCAACCAGGGCTATTTCTATGCGCGCCAGGGCTACGTGGTCGTGGTGCCCAACTACCGGCTCGGGCCCGCCCACCGGTGGCCGGCCGGCGCCCAGGACATCTCGTCCGTACTGGCCTGGGCCAGGACCCACGCGGCCGGGCTCGGCGGCGACCCCGAACGCATCGTGCTGATGGGGGAGTCGGCGGGGGCGGCCCATGCCGCGGCTGCGACGCTGGTCCGGCGGTTCCATCCCGCCGAAGGACTCAGAATCGCCGGCGCGGTGTTCATCTCGGGCGTCTACGATGCACGGCTGGAGGGAATGGCGCGGCGCCAGTTCGGCATCCCGACGCCGGATCCCCGCAACGAGGCGTACTTCGGGCCGGACCGCGCGCAATGGGGTGCCATGTCGACCGTGGACCTGGTCGACGCGGCGCCCTTTCCGGTGCTGATCAGCTACGCCGAGATGGACCCCATGCAGATGCAGGTGCAGGCCGGCGAACTGTTCGCCCGGCTGGTGACCCGGCACGGCTTCGCGCCGGAACTCAATGTCGTGCGGGGGCACAACCACCTGAGCCAGGTCTATTCGGTGAACACCGGCGACGAGTCGCTGAGCGCGCCGGTACTGCGCTTCCTGAAGAGCTTGTTTCCCGGGCAGACCCCGTAGCGGCGAGCCGGCCGCTCGCGCACTGGAAGGGCGGCGGCCTCCGGGTGCAAAATATCGGCAAGCCGCCTGCATGTCCCGTGGCCTGCACGGCGGATCGCCATAGGGAGATTTAGTGAAGCTCACGACCCTGAACGCGCTGGTCGCGGCGGTGGAGGAAGGCAGTCTGCGCGGAGCGGCGAGGCGGGTGGGCACGTCGCAGCCGGCATTGACCAAGATGGTCAGGGAACTGGAGCTCGAACTGGGCGTGACGCTGTTGCAGCGGACCTCGCGCGGCGTCGTGCCCACGGCCCAGGGCCGCGTCCTGTACGAACGCTCGGTCAAGGCACGCCGCGAACTGAACCTGGCGGTGGACGAGATCCGGCAGATGTCCGGCTCCATGGTGGGCGAGCTGCACCTGGGCGCGGTGCCGGTGGCGGTCATGTTGCTGGTGCCCGAGGCGCTGAGGACCTTCGGCCAGGAATTCCCCGGCATCCGGCTGCGCGTGAGCGAAGAGCTCTATGTCGCGCAATTGCAGAAACTGCGGGCCCACGAGGTGGACGTGACCCTGGGGGGGATACCGGAAGACCTGTCGGCGGGCGAGTTCCATATCGAGCCGCTGATCCGCACGACCATGGTACCCACCGCGCGCCGGGGCAGCCCGTGGCTGAAGGCGCGCACGCTGGCCGATCTGCAGGGCGCCCGCTGGGTGTTCACCGGTGCCGACGGGGAATCGGGCTATGCCCGGCCCTTGTTCGAGCAGCACGGGCTCGAACCGCCGGCGGTGGCCGCGGTGGCCAATTCGACCCTGGCGCTGCTGTCCTTGCTGGCGGCGGGCGACTATGTGGGCCTGATGCCGCGCCAGATCGCCATGCAGCCGCTGGCGTCCCAGTTCATGTCGGTGATCGACGTGGAAGAGAAGGGCTACGACCTGACGGTGGGCGCCATGCTGCGCAGCGATTCGCTGCCCTCGCCGCTGATGCGGCACCTGATCACCCACCTGCACCGGGCCGCGCACCACATCGGGCGCGACGATGCCGCGCTCGCGCCGGCCTGGTCGGCCTAGGAACGGTTCTAGCGGTTGACGACCACGCCCGCGTCTATGGTGCCATAGACGCTGATGCCGCTGCCGCCTTGCGCGGAATCGGACGGGGATCGCGGCGCGGGCGTGCAGGCCACGCAGAAGGCCGCCAGCAGCGGCCAGGTCGAGTTGAGCAAGAGTCGGAACATACGGTTTCCTGTCCGCGTCAATGCGGGCCCCAGGCGGACATGCCGTCCGGCAGCCCCGGCTGGGAACCGCCGGCGATGAAGGCCCGGACCTGTTCGTCGGTGATGAAGCTCGCGGCAGAGCTGGCGCGCAGGATGTCCTCGGGCGCCATGGGCTTGGCGATGGCCCAGCCCTGTACATAGTCTACCCCCAGCTCCGCCAGCGCTTCCACCGTGGCATAGTCCTCCACCCATTCGGCGATGCTGCGCATGCCGAGGTTGCGCGCCAGCTCGACGATGGCCTCGACGATGGCATAGTTGGCCGGATGCTCGTGCATGCGCTTGATGAAACCGCCATCGATCTTGAGCGCGTCGGCGGCGAACTCCTTCAGGTACGAGAACGAGGTGTAGCCCGCGCCGAAGTCGTCGAGCGCGATCTTGGCGCCGCAGGACTTGAGCCGGTCGATGAAGCGGCGGGAGTTGGCGATGTCGTGCAGGGCCACGCTTTCGGTGATCTCCATGCACAGGTACTTCACCACCGGTCCGAAGCGCGAGAGGATGCGGAAGGTGTCCTCGATGAAAGCCTCGTCGTTCAGCGACGCGCCGCTCAGGTTGACGCAGACGAAGCGCGTGTTGGGCAGGCGCGGCAGGTTCTCGGTCAGCCACACCAGCGTCGAGGTCAGCACCCACTTGTCCAGTTCACCGATGGTGCCGTTGGCCTCGGCCGCCGCGATGATCTTGCCGGCCGGCACCATCGCGCCGGACGAGTCCTGCATGCGGATCAGCACTTCGAAATCCAGCGAGGCCTCGGGCGCGCGCAGCGACATGATGGGCTGCATGACCAGCGACAGGCCGGTGGGCGTGAAGGTGCTGCCGAGTTCCTCGATCAGCCGCAGCTCTTCGGCGCGTTCCTGGAAGGCCGGCGCGTTTTCCTTGTAGATGACCAGGTGGCCGTGCTTGCCCTTCTTGGCTTCGCGGCAGGCGCGGTCGGCCGCCGAGACGGCATCCTGGACGCGCATCTCGGGCGTGATCTCGATCAGCCCGATGGATACCTTGACCTGGAACGAACGCCGGCGCAACTGGAAGGGCATGTCGCAGATGTCGCTGATGATGCGGCGGCACAGGTCGGTGGCCGGCAGCATGGCGGTGTCGCGCAGTACGAGGATGAACTCGTCCCCGCCGATGCGCCCGATGTGGTGGTGGTCTCCCAGCGACCACTTGACCCGCTGGCAGACCTGCTTGAGGACTTCGTCGCCGGTCTGGTGGCCGTACAGGTCGTTGATCAGCTTGAAGCGGTCCAGGTCCAGGTAGGCCAGGGCGATGGGATGGGCCGAATCGAAGTGCTTCAGCGAGGTTTCGAGGATGTGTTCGATGCCGCGGCGGTTCAGCGCGCCGGTCAGGGTGTCGTTGTTGGCCAGGAAGCGCAGCCGTTCCGTGGCCTTGCGCCGTTCGGTGATGTCCTGCAGCGAGCCCTCGATGCGGGTGTGGGCCAGCGTGGCCTTGGCCAGGTACCAGCGCGGCTCCATGCCGCCTATGGGCTGGGCCTGGATTTCGGCCTCGCCGCCGCGGTCGGCGATCTCCTTGAGCCGGGCCAGCGCGCCCGGCTCGAAGTAGTTCTGCCAGCGCAATTCGTGCAGCGGCCGGCCTTCCAGGCCGAGCTTCTCCTGCATGGCGGTATTGGCGCGCACGAAGCGTCCGTCGGGTTCCAGCGTGAACAGCCCCACGGGCGTGACTTCGTAGGCGCGTTGCAGTTCGGCCTCGGCATGTTCGCGCTCGACCCGTTCCACGCGTATCTGCTCGGCGAACGCGAACGCGGCCACCAGGCTGGACGCCAGGGCGGCGGTGACGCTGTTGAGGGCGCCGACCAGGGCCTTGAAGTCGAACGCCGCGGCGATGACCTCGGAGAAGGTGGAGAACAGCACGATGCCCAGCGCCGCGGCGTACCAGAGCGCGACGCGCGAACGCGTGACGATGACGATGCGGGCGAGGAAGAAGATGACGACGAAGATGCCGAACGAGGCCACCACCCACATGGCGGGGAGGAAGGCGGCGAAGCTCAGGAAGAGGGCCAGGACCAGCAGCACCAGGCCGGCGCGCGCGCCGGCGCGCAGCAGCCAGGCATAGCCCACGCGGCTGAGCTCGGTGCGCATGAACTGGGCGAACAGCGTGTAGGTGACGATGTAGTAGGCGGCAATGGTCAGCTTGCGGGTCATCGCCATCCATTCGTTGGGGATGGCGCGCTCCAGCCATTGGGTGTCGAACCCCATGGTGATGCCGCCCAGGCGCAGGTTGCCGACCAGCCAGATCGCGAACAAGAGGTAGCGCGCGTCGCGGTTGATCAGCGCCGTCATCAGCGTCAGGACGGCCAGGGTCAGCAGCCCGCCCTCGAGCACGCCGGTGGCGTGGTGATAGGCGAGATGCGACAGGGCCAGCTCGGATTCCGGCCAGGCCTCGACGGTGATGCGGGCGGGGCCCGAGAAGTGGGCGCGGCACAGCAGGTCGCGGGGTTGGGCGTGCACGCCCAGGTCCAGCGCGAAACCGGACTTCACCGATTGCAGGATGCCCGACGTGCCGCTGCGCGTGGCCGCGCCCACGGGGGCCAGCCCGGCGGCGTTCCAGCACGAGATTTCCTGCGCATGGCGAGAGGGGAGCTCGACGCTTTGCGGCGTGTTCGAAGGGGGAACGGTGAAGCGGAACCAGAACGGCGTCTCGGCCAGGCGGGTGTCGTGGAACCGGACCGCGGGCGCGGACGCAAGGGCGGCCAGCGCTTCGGAAGGGGTCTGGCCGTTCTTGTCGGCGACCACCGCGAAGGGCAGGGTGCGATTGTCGTTGGTGTCGTAGATGCTGTGTTCCAGCGTGAGCGCCACCAGCGAGAAGACGAAGATCGCGGCCGGTACGAGGTAGTACGAGAAGTTGCTTAAGAACCAGTCGATCTTGGCTGTAACCCAGGCTATGCGGGTAGAGGGTTCCGCCGAAGGGGGCTGCATGTTCGCCTTGTGAAGGAGGGGGGGCTTGTCGGTCCGCGGGCGGCCCGCCCCCCCGGATGGGCCGCTGATCGTGCCGTATCAGGCCTGCGGTTGGAGGAGTTCTTCCCGTTCCCGCGAAGCGCTGCGCAGCGCGTCAATGTTAATCAAATTCCCATCGATGCGAATGTCCGGATGATGGGTCTTGAACACAAACTGATACAAAGGATGGCTGCCCTCGCGCCACCGCTTTTCCGCCGTCGCGATCTCGAAGGCCAGCACGCGGTGGGGAATGTTGCCGGCGTGCCGCATCGGCATGAAACCTTGGCCGGGGAACACTTCGCGGAACATCAGCGCCTCGTACTGGCGGTCGAGCGGGGACCGTCCGGCAATGACCATCCAGTCTATGCCAGCCTGCACGCAAAAGAGGAAATAGGCCTTGAAAAGGGCGGTTTTCGCCACGCGGCCCATGCGTTCGCTGGCCACGCCCAGCCGGGTGGCCTCGGCCAGCGCATAGCCCGAGAGCCAATCGGGCAGCGTGACCGACTGTTCCAGCCACAGCGGGCCGCACATGTTGGTCTGGACGCGCATGGTGCCCAGCGGCGCGCCATCGAACTTGGATTCGGCCAGCAGCACGACCGAGCCGGGATCGGTGTCGTGCAGTTCCGGCTCGCCCAGGTTGCGGGCGATTTCCGGCACGTGGCGGCCATAGGCCGACTGGCGCATGGTGATGGCTTTTTCCATCGCCTCGCCGTCCCGCGCGATGCGGACGGTGAAGGGCAGGTTCTCCGGGGTTTGCTCGGAAAGCGGCAGCAGCAGGCCGGACCGGGTGGACAAAGTGTTGTCGTAAGACATTTGGACTTCCTTGTAAGAGTGGGACGGTATGGCCGTTGCGGATATCGCAGCGGTGACACCAGATTCGCACGTCTGGACGGGAAGTTGCTTACAACTGAGGGGAAAAAGGGGGTTAAGGCCCGATTTTTGTTGTGCGTTGCACAATGGGCGGTTTCAACCGCCCAGGCTGGCCCATATCAGGCTGGCGCCCGCCAGCATGAGCAGCCCGCAGACCAGCCATTCGATGGCGCGCCGGGAAATAGGAGGCGGATGGCGGGCCTGCCACCACGACACGCCCGCGACGACGGGAACGGCGCAGACGCCCAGCAGCAGCGAGCTCCATTCGAAATGGCCGCTGGCGGCCACCAGTACCAGGCGCAGGGCGGCGCTGGCGGCGAACATCATGAACAGGCATTCGCGCACCAGGTTGCGATCCAGGGGCTGCCGGTACAGGTGATAGACCATGGGCGGTCCCGACGTGGAGAAGAGCCCGCCGAGCAGGCCCGACAGCACGCCGAAGAACCACAGCGCCGGCTTGCCCGACGGCTGGGCGCGGGGCGCCCTCTGCACCAGTAGCAGGACGGAACAGCCGATGATGGCCACCCCCAGCAGCAGCCGCAGCGTCGTCACCGCATTCGTGCTGAGCCAGGCCAGCAGCGCGACGCCGCCCAGCACGCCCAGGAGACTGCTGGTCAATATGGGCCGCAGCAGCGTCCAGTCGAAGGTGACCCGGTTGTAGCGCCAGTAGGCCCAGGCGTTGGCCAGGCTCAGGACGCTGGCGACGTTGGCCGCCTCGGGAATGGGCATGAGGCCGAAGGCGCCGACCATGCCGAGCAGCAGCAGGGCGAAGGCAAAGCCGGTGAGGTTCTGGCAGTAGGCCGACAGGCCCACGCAGGCGAGGAATAGCAGAAAGGTCAGTACGGTCATGAGCCCGAAATACTAACCCGAAAAGGAGGGGCTTTCCCGGCAGGACGTTGCGCGGTCAGCTCGCGCGCAGCACGGCCGAGATGCTGGCCGCGCTGCGCAGCGCGTGCTGGGCCAGCGGGGCTTCCGGATCCAGTTCTTCTTCCAGCGCCAGCCCGGCCACGATCAGCGCGGCCACGGCTTCGCCGCCACGGCCGAACACCGGGCAGGCGAGCGTGCCCACCCCCGGCCGCATCTCGCTCAGGCCGAACGACAGGCCCCGGGCCGCGCGTATCGCTTCCAGCCGTTCCGAGACGGCCGCGTAGCGTTCCTCGCCCACGTGCGCGATGCCCTGTTCGCGCGGCCATGCGGCCAGGATGGCGCGCCCGCTCACGCTGGCGTCCAGCGGGAAATGGGTACCGATGTCGGTGATGATGTTCAGCGGCACCGACGGAGCCCAGATGCGTTCGATGATGACCACCTCGTCCAGCGCCGGCACGGAGATGGAGACGATCGCGCGGCGCTTGCCCACGCCTTTTTCCTGGAGCTCGATCGCATGCGGCAGGGCGGCGCGCCGTATGCCGAGCCGGTCGTGCTGGGCCGTTCCCAGCACCAGGCACTTGGGTCCCAGCGCATAGACCCCTTCCCGTGCCTGCACCATGCCCCAGAAGGCCAGGGTGCGGAGCACGCGATGGACCGTGGTGCGGTCCAGTTCCGTCGCCTGTGCCAGTTCGAGCGCCGTCGCGCCTCGCGGCATCCGCATCAGCACGTCGAGCAGGAGCATGGCCCGGTCGATGACCTGCACCCGATTGCCGGGCGGAGCTGCGGAAGGGATGGACGGGCGGGGCATGGACAAGGTCGCGGGAATCGTTGACGTCGCGACATGGTATCGCTAATCTCCAAGTGCGTATTACAAGCTTTATGTGCGTAATATGCACATAACCAACGGTCATGAGAGGTTGTCGCCATGTCGTCCCTGCGTGTTTCCTGGTTTGCGTCGTTTCTCCTGCTGGCTACGGCCTCCGCCGCCGCGGCGGATGGATATCCCTCCCGGCCGGTCAGGCTGGTCGTGCCCTTCGCGGCCGGCGGCGCGGTGGACGCGGTCGCGCGTACGCTGGCGCTCCGGCTGTCCGAACAGTTCTCGCAGAAGGTGGTGGTCGAGAACCGCGCCGGCGCCTCGGGCAACATCGGCGCCGAGGCGGTGGTCAGGGCACCGGCCGACGGCTACACGCTGCTGTTCACGGCTTCGACCCTGGTCGTCAATCCGCTGATCATGAAGGACAAGCCGCCTTTCGATCCGGCCAGGGACCTGACGCATCTGGCGCTGGTCGCGTCCGGACCGCTGCTGTTCGTCACGCCCGCGTCCGCGCCGGCCGAATCGGTCCAGGATTTCGTGGCCAAGGTCAAGGCAACGCCCGACCGGTTCAGCTTCGCGGTAGGCGGTTTCGGCGCGGCGGGCCACCTGGCGGTGGAGTCCTTCAAGTACCGGGCCGGCCTGGCCGTGCCCACCGTGCTCTACAAGGGCACCGGGCCGGCGCTGGTCGACCTGATGGGCGGCCAGGTCAGCGGCATGATCGATCCGCTGCTGTCGTCGCTGCCGCCGGTCAAGGCCGGCAAGCTCAAGGCGCTGGCCATCACGGGGAACAAGCGCAGCGCGCTGGCTCCCGACGTGCCGACGTTCGCCGAAGCGGGCTATCCCGAGGTCAACTTCTCGACCTGGTATGGCTTGTGGGGCCCGGCGGGATTGCCGGCCTCGGTGGTGGACAAGCTGGAGGCCGCCGTCAAGCGCTTCGTGGCGGAGCCCGACACGCGCGCCTGGTTCGAGCGCCAGGGGCTCGAGCCTTCGGGCGTGTCGGGCGCCCGCTTCCGGGCCTTCATCGACCAGGAAACGGCCAAGTCGCGCGAGGTCGTGAAGCTGGCCAACATCGCCGAGCAGTGACGGGAAGTCCGGCTCTCAGGCTGGCTCCGCGAGCAAGGCCCGTACCTTGGCCCGCTGCACCTTGCCGTAGTGGGACTTGGGGATGGCCGGAGCGAAGCGGATCACGCGCGGCTTCTTGAAGCCCGAGAGCGACCGGCGGCAGTGTTCCATCAGTTCCTCGGCCGTGGCCGCCGCGCCCGCGCGCAGCACGACGGCGGCGCCGACGATCTCGCCCCACTCGGGATCGGGCAGGCCGGCGGCGGCCGCTTCGGCCACGGCCGGGTGGCTGCACAGCGCGCGCTCCACCTCGTCCGGCAGAATGGACTTGCCGCCGCTGCGTATCACTTCCTTCAGGCGGCCGGTGATGCGCAGCACGCCCGAGGCATCCAGGATGCCGAGATCCCCGGTGCGGAACCAGCCGTCGCGGAAGACCCCGGCGGTCAGTTCCGGTTGCCGCCAGTAGCCCGCCGCGACGTGGGCGCCGCGTATCAGCACTTCGCCTTCGGTGCCTGCCGGCGCGGTTTCCCCCTCGCTTTCGATGCGGATTTCGCAGCCGAACAGCGGACGGCCCACGCTGCGTATGGCCTGGGCCCGGGTGGCCGGATCGGCCAGCGCCTGTGGCGGCTGGTAGCAGCTCCACGAGGCTTCGGTCAGCCCGTACAGAATGCCGAAGCGAGGTCCGAACGCCTGGATGGCGGCCAGGAAGGTATCGGGCGCAATGGCGGCGGCGCCTACGTCCATGCTGCGCAGCGCGCCCAGGTCGTGGTCGGCGGGCCGGGTTTCCTTCAGCAGCCGCACCAGGTGCGTGGGGACCAGGGACGTGGACGTGGCGCGGTAGTGCGCCAGCAGTTCCAGGAAGCGCGTCGGCTCGAAGCGGCCGGCCAGCACGACGGTGCCCCCCGCGGCCAGCTGGGCCAGCACGATGATGGCGGCGATCGGCCACAGTGGCCGCATGTTGAGCATGACGTCGCCGGGGTGCTGGCCTCGGGCCAAGACGATGTTCTGCAAGGCGGAGGTAAGGCTGCCATGGGTGATGACCACCGCTTTCGGCGTCCCGGTACTGCCGCCCGTGTAGTTGAGCGAGGCCATGGCCTGGGCGGCGGGGGTGGCCGCCGGGGTCTCGCGGCTGCCGGCGTCGGTCTCCAACGGGCGCAGCCGCAGGCCCGGCACGCGGGCGGCCAGTTCGCGCGCGCGATCGGCATATTCGGCCCCGTGGGCCAGCATGAGGGCCTGGGCGTCGATCAGTTGCGCGGCTTGTTCATCGGCGCTGAGCGCCGGATCGAGCGGCACGCGGACCAGTCCCGCCGACATCGCGCCGTAGTCCCACAAGAGGTAGGCGGGCGTGTTGTCCCCCAGGATGGCGACGCGGTCGCCGTCGCCGAGCCCGTCCGCGCGCAGCGCGTGGCCCAGTCCGAACACGCGCGCGGCGAATGCGCGGAAGTCCAGGACGCCGCCGTCGCGCGCGTCCACGATCGCGGGCCGGCCGGGCCAGTGCTGCGCGCACCGTTGAAGCAGGGCACCGATGTTCATAGCCAGCCCTGCATGATCACGCGGCCCTCCACGGCCTTGGTGTCGAGTAGCTCGTGCGCGCGGCGGATCTCGTCGAAGGGCAGGGTAGCGGAAATGACGGGGCGGATCTGGCCGCAAGCCAGCATCGCCAGCGCCTGGCGGATGTCCTCCAGCGTGCCGCTGCCCGATCCCATGACGCGTATCCGCCGGCCGATCAACAGGCCGGGCAGCACGTCCACCGCCTGGCCGTCGATGTTGCCCAGCACCACCACCGTGCCGCCCTGGGCCATGCTGCGCAGGGTCTCGGGCAGGGACAGGCCCAGGTTGTCGATGGCGATGTCCACGCCCTGCTTGCCGGTGAGCTGCCAGGCCTGGGCGCTGAATTTCAGGTCGGGCGACACGATCACTTCGTCCGCTCCGAGCGATTTCAGGTGCGCGGCCTTGGCCGGACTCGAGGTGACGGCGATGGAGCGGGCACCCAGGGCGCGCACGATCTGGATCTGATGCATGCCCAGGCCGCCGCTGGCGCCGGTGATGAGGACCGTGTCGCCGGGACTGGTGCCGGCCAGGGTGCGCAGCGCGCGCAGGCTGGTGCCTATCGGGCAGCACGACAGCGCCGCGGCCTCCCAGGGCAGGCCGCGCGGCACGGGAATGGCCATGGGCGCGGGCACGCAGACATATTCGGCGTAGCCGCCCACGGTATCGACCGCCGGCAGGCCCAGGGCACGGCACATGTCCTGCCGGCCGCGCAGGCAGTTGCGGCACAGGCCGCAAAACTGGCGCTGGTAGATGACCACGGGGTCGCCTACGCGATGCGTGATCACGCCGTCTCCTACCGCGACGACTTCGCCCGCGGTCTCGTGGCCCAGGACGACGCCGGCGCGCGCGCCCGGCAGCTTGCCGGCGCGGTGCAGGACGTCGTGGTGACAGATGCCGGCTGCCCTGACCTGGACCAGCACTTCGCCGGCCGCGGGGGAGGGGGTGGGAACCTCGCGGATTTCCAGGGTATCGGGTGCGCCGAAGGCGGAAAGGATGACGGCTTTCATGAGTAGGTGTGTCCTGTGTTTGTGCATTATATGCACATAATGTTTACTATTTACACATCTGCGGTATAGTTTGCATAGCCGGCACCGGCCTGTCAACGTGTAGCCGGCGTCATTCAACGGAAGAGGCCTGCATGGGTATCGACTATCGTCCGCTCGAGGGCGGCATCCACGAGATCGTCATCAACCGCCCGGAGCGCATGAACGCGCTGGACGTGCCCGCGAAGCGGGAACTGGGCCGCATCTGGCGCGACGCGGCGCAGGACCCCGCCGTATCGGTACTGGTGCTGCGCGGAGCCGGCGAGAAGGCCTTCTGCGCCGGCTCGGACATCAAGGAGATGCAGGCGACCGGCACCATGGTCGACACGCCGACGCTGATGGACGCGATTCCCGGCATAGGCGTGGAGCTGCACAAGCCGGTCGTGGCGGCGCTGCACGGCTTCACCATCGGCATGGGGCTGACCCTGGCGATCCATGCCGATTTCCGCATCGCCGCCGAGACCGGCAAGCTGGGATTCCCCGAAGTCCAGCACGGCATGCTCTCGGGCGTCAGCGCCGTCACGCTGCCGGGGCTGGTGGGCGAACCGCGCGCGCTGGACCTGATGCTGACGGCCCGGCTGATCGAACCGCGGGAAGCGCTGCGCATCGGGCTGGTGGACGAGGTCGTGCCCGACAGCCTCGCGGCCGCGATGGCGCTTGCGCGGCGCATCGCGTCGAATTCCGCGGCGGCGGTGGCGCAGACCAAGCGACTGATCCTGCTGGAGCGCCGGCGCCGCGCCCGCGAGCATGCCGCCGCCATCGACGACGCGCGGCTGGCCATACTCGAATCGAAAGAGTTCGGCGACGTGGTGGCCCACAAACCCGGGGCGGGACGCATCCGCTAGGGCATGCCTATCCGTTGATGCGCCGCCCGGCGTCCAGCAGGCGGCCGATGTCCTGTGCCGCCAGCAGTTCCACCGTTCCCTGCGCGAGCTGCGACAGCGGCCGCTCGCGGGCGGTGGCCAATACGAGGTTGTTGCGCATGCGGGGCGAGCCGATGGCGGAGATCCTGAACGGGCCGCCTTCGACCGTGCTGGCGATGGGCGCCGCGCTGCGCGGCACGATGGCATAGCCCTGTCCGCTCAGCGCGAGCTTGAGCAGGGTATGCACCGCGTCGACCTCGGCCACGACGTTCAGCTTGATGCCATGGGGCCGGCAGCCGGCCTCGATCACGTTGCGCACGGCGTTCGGAATGCTGGGCACCAGGACCGGATAGCGCTCCAGCTCCCGTGCCGCCAGCCGCGCCGGCAGCGGAAAGGCGGGCTTGGGGCGGCCGCACAGCACCATGTCTTCGCGATACAGGCTGCGGTATTCGAGCCGGGGGCTGGGCGGAGGATCGAACAGCAGCGCGATCTCGATCTTGCCCAGTATCAGGTCCTCGCGCAGCGCGACGCTCAGGCCCTCGGAAACGGAAATCGATGCCTCGGGATAGCGCTGGCGGAATTGCTTGACGAGTTCCGGCGTCAGCACATGCGCGATGCGCGGAGGCAGGCCCACGGTCAGCCTGCCGGTGGGCTGTTCGCGCAGCGCCTGGATGTCGGCGCGGGCCTGCCGTGTCAGCTTCAGGATGGCGTTGCCGTAGGAAAGCAGGCACTTGCCGGATTCGGTCAGTTCCACGCCGCGGCCGGTGCGGACCAGCAGATGGGATTTCAGCTCGAGTTCCAGCAGGCGGATGTGGCGGCTGAGCGTGGGCTGGGAGACGCCCGCCACCAGCGCGGCGCGGGTCAGGCTGCCCAGTTCGGCCACGCGCACGAAGGATTCCAGCTGCTGCAGGTCCATGGTATTTGATTTATGGATATCAGATGTAGAAGCTATTTTATTGATGAAAATGGCACGCGTGCGCACAATGCCGCCTCTTGACTAAACGCCGCCAGCGGGATTCCGCCAAGGCGGCATGCACGAGGAGACCCCATGCAGATGTCCCGCAAGTTCCTGGTCCCGGCCGTTGCCCTGGCGCTGGCTTCCACGCTCGGCGCCGCGCGCGCCGAGGACTACCCCGCCCGGCCGGTGCGCATCGTGATCCCGTTCGCGCCCGGTGGCAGCAATGACATCGTCGGCCGCCTGATCGGCGAGGAGCTGACCAAGCGCCTGGGGCAGCCGTTCATCGTCGACAACCGGGGCGGAGCGGGCGGCACCATCGGCACCGAAGTGGTGGCCAAGTCCCGTCCGGACGGCTATACGCTGTTGCTGATCTCGACGCCGCACACGGCGAATTCGACGCTGTACAAGAAGCTGCCCTACGATCCGGCCAAGGACTTCTCGCCCGTTGCCCGGCTGGCGACCGCGCCGCTGTTGATCTCGGTCTATCCGGGCCTGCCCGTGAAGACGCTGTCGGACCTGATCGCCTACGCCAAGGCCAATCCCGGCAAGCTCAACTACGTGTCGTCCGGCGTGGGCAGCTCGCAGCACCTGGTCAGCGAACTGTTCGAGATCCGGGCCGGCATCTCGATGACGCACGTGCCCTACAAGGGCGCCGGCGCCGCCCTGACCGACGTTGCCGCGGGCCATGCCCAGGTGTCCGTCGGCACCGTGCTGCAGGCCCTGCCGCACGTCAAGGCCAACCGCCTGCGGCCGCTGGCCGTCAGCGGTTCCAAGCGCCAACCCGTGCTGCCCGAGGTGCCCACGGTCCAGGAAGCGGGCCTGGCCGGCTACGACGGCGACAACTGGTGGGGCATCCTGGCGCCGGCCGGCACGCCGCCGGCCATCGTCGACAAGCTGAGCAAGGCCATCGGCGACATCCTGGCCGAGCCGGACATGCGCCAGCGCCTGGAGGCCGAGAGCGCGTCGGTGGCCTATCTGTCGCCGGAGCCCTTCGGCAAGTTCATGGCCGGCGAGACGACCAAGTGGGCGGAGCTGATCAAGCGGCTGGGCATCCAGGCCGATTGACGCGTCCGGCAGGCAATTTCTGGAAGATGCATCTATGAGCAGACCCGCCGCGGTGTTATTGCGGTATTCCCCGGTGCCCGCCGACCTGGCGGCCATCGAACGACTGGCGGCCGAGGTGGTGGCCGCCCACCCCGGATGCTTCGAGCGCGTGGACGCGAACCGTGCGCTGGATGGCTCCCATCTGTACCTGTACTTCTGGTCGGCGCGGCCCGGCGGCCTGGAACTGGCCGGCGCTATCGCCGAGCGGGCCGGCAGGCTGCTGCCCGGCCAGGCGCCTGACGTCCTGCTTCTGTCGCCGGTGCAGGACCTGCCCGGCGTCTCGCAGGGCCAGCCGGTCACGCACCACTACGTGGTCGAGACCGACGTGCGTCCCGATGTGGCCGAGGATCTGTCGAACTGGTATGGGCAGGAACACCTGCCCGGGCTGGCCGCCGTGACGGGCAACGTGCGCGCGCGCCGGCTGGTGGCGGACAATCCCGACGGCAGCCAGCGCTCGCTGGCCTGCTACGACCTGACCACGCCCGCCATCCAGCAGGATCCCGCCTGGCTGGCGGTGCGCGCGACCGGCTGGAGCAGCCGCGTGCGCCCGCATTTCCAGAACACGCGCCGGGTCATGTGCGAACGGATCTACGTACTCGAACCCGGCCTAGGAGCGATATGACTTCCGCAATCAGACAAGGCGGCGTGCCTGCCCTGGTGGACGCCCGCATCACCCGCATCGAGACCATTCCGCTGAGGGTGGAGCTGGAGCGGCCGGCCACGGGTTCGACCCTGAAGCTGACCCATCGCTGCACCATCGTCACGCGCGTGCACACCGACGCCGGCGTGGTGGGCGAGTGCTTCAACGGCAACGACGACGAACTTCAGCCGGCCATCATCCGGCTGATCCACGATGAACTGGAGCCCTTGCTCAAGGGCCGCCGCGTGGCGGCCATCGACGACGCCTGGGCCGCCACGCGGCGCGCGACCGAGCCTTTCCTGCGCGACCGCCGGGTGGCGCTGCGGGCCCAGGCCTGCGTGGACAGCGCGCTGCACGATGCCGTGGGCAAGCTGGCCGGCCTGCCGCTGCACCTGTTGTGGGGCGGCGCGCGCGAGCGGGTGCCGGTGGTCGCGCTGGGCGGGTACTACCGCCAGAGCGGCGACCTGGAGGCCCTGGCGGACGAAGTGGCCGAACTGAAGGCCTTCGGCATCCATGGCCTGAAGCTCAAGCTGGGGGGCAAGACGCCCGCCGAGGACGCCCTGCGCGCCCAGACCGTGCGCCGGGCCGGCGGCGATGGCTTCGTGCTGGCCTGCGACGCCAACCAGGGATGGAGCCGCGAAGAGGCGCTGGAGTTCGTGCGCCGGACGCGCGACCTGAACCTGGCCTGGTTCGAGGAGCCCTGCCGCTGGGACAACGACCGCGCCGACATGGCCGTGGTGCGGACCGTGGGAGGCGTGCCGGTGGCCGCGGGGCAGAGCGAACTGTCGCGCTTCGGTTGCCGCGACCTGCTGACGGCGGGCGCCATCGACATTTGCAACTTCGATGCGAGCTGGGGCGGCGGTCCGACCGAGTGGCGGCGCGTGGCGATGCTGGCCTCGGCCTTCAACGTCGCGGTCATGCAGCACCTGGAGCCGCAGATCGGCCTGATGATGTCGGCGGGCGTGGTCAACGGCCGCTATGCCGAAGTCATGCTTCCCTGGCGCGATCCGTTCTTCTACAAGCTGATCGCGAACCAGCCGGCCCGGCCGTTCGTCGATGGGTTCTACACGCTGCCGACCGCGCCGGGCTGGGGCATGAGCTTCGACCCGGAGTACCTGGAGTTCGCGCGGCGCAAGTAGCGGCCGCCGGCTCAGCGCGCCGCGAGCAGGGCCTCGACGGCGCGCGCCACCGCCAGCAGGCGGCGGTCCTGGCCGCCCGGCGCGGCCAGCATGAGGCCGACCGGCGCCGTGCCCGGTGCGTGGCAGGGCAGCGAAATGGCGCACCCGTCCAGGAAGTTGATGAAGGTCGGGTTGCGCAGCACCAGCAGGTTGGTCCGGCCATAGGCCTCGTCGTCGGCCAGTTCACCCAGCACCGGCGCGATCACGGGCACCGTGGGGCAGGCGATGGCGTCCAGCGTCTCGAAGTGGCGGCTCGTGCGCCGTATCCAGTCGGCGCGGCGGGCGTGCAGTTCGGCGAGGTCCTGCGCGGTCAGCTGCGCGCCTTTCTCGATGCGCACCTTGACGCGCGGGTCGTACAGGTCGCCGTGGCGGGCCATCATGTCCCGGTGCAGCGGATAGGACTCGGCGGCCGTGTAGCCGCCCTTGGCATTGATGGCGGCCAGTTCCGCGAACTCCGCGAAGGGCACGTCCACGATGGCCGCGCCGGCTTGCGACAGCCGCCGCAGCGCGTCCTGGAAGGCCGAGGCCACGTCATGGTCCATGCCGTCCAGCACCAGGGTCTGCGGCACGCCCATGCGCAGCCCGTCCAGGGACGCACGCTCGTTCGGGTACACCGGATCGCCGGACAGGATGGCGTCGACGATGGCGCAGCAATTCACCGTGCGGCCGATGCCGCCTATGCTGTCCAGCGTGGTCGACAGCGGGAAGGCGCCGGTGGCGGGTACGCGCGCGGCGGTGGGTTTGAAGCCGGTCAGGCCGGTCAGCGCGGCGGGGATGCGGCACGAGCCTCCGGTGTCGGTGCCCAGGCCCACGGCCGCCATCCCGTCCGTGACCGACACCGCCGCGCCCGAGGACGAACCGCCGGGAATCCGGCCGGTCTTGCGGTCGTAGGGGTTGAGCGGCGTGCCGTGGTGGGGATTGAGTCCCAGCCCCGAATAGGCGAACTCCGTCATGTTCGTGCGGCCCATGACGACGAAGCCCGCCTCGCGCAGGCGGGCGACCGCCTCGGCGTCGCGCGCGGCGGGCGGGGCCTCGGCCAGCACGCGCGAGCCCGCCGTCGTGACCTGGCCTTCGATGTCGAACAAGTCCTTGATCGAGATGGGAATACCCGCCAGGCGCCGGGTGCTTTCCCCTCGCGCGCGCGCCGCGTCGATCGCGTCGGCGGCCCGCCGCGCGCCATCGGCGTCCACCAGGGTATAGACGCGCGCGCCTTCGCCGGAGGGGTCGGCGATGCGCGCCAGGCAGTCTTCCACCAGCGCGCGGCTGGTGACGCGGCCGGCGTCCAGCTCGGCGCTCAGGTGTTCTAGGGACTTGTCGGGCGGAGTCATATCAATCATCCATGCGTGCTGGGCGCCCGAAGGGCGTAGGGGTGGGCCTCAGGCAGGGTCGTAGTAGTGTATTTCCAGAAGGAGACAGCCGCCGTTGGACTTGAACGGGCCGTGCCAGGCGCCGGGCGGGCGCACCGCGTAGGTGTAGCCGGAGAACGGCGTGCCGCCGTTGCCGTCGGCGTCGTTGCCCACCGTGAGGTCGCCGGAGACCAGGAAGACTTCCTCCCAATGGTCATGGACGATGGCCTCCCGCGTGTGGAGTCCGGGCGGGAAGCGCAGGAGGCGGGTGCGGCTGCCCCGCTTGTTCAGGACGTCCAGCGCGCCGGCCAGGATCTTCTCGCGGGCGCCGGAGGCGGGGTCGTAGCCTTCGGGCAATTGCCAGCCGTTCTCCATGTCCACGTTATGGAATTCGTCGTGCAGTTTGTTCACGGGCATAAAAAGGGACTCCTGATATGAAAGGGAATCAGCCGGCCACGGGCAGCGACTCGGCGAGATAGCCGTGGCGCAGCGTGCGGTCCAGCACGGGGTCGTGCAGTTCGAAATCGAAGCGGGCCGAGTGGCGGATGCCGCCGTGGGCGGGCAGCGTGCCGCAGAACATCGCGCCGCCTTCGGGCAGGGCGCCACCGCCGTCGGCATAGCCGGCGATCAGCTCGAGCGGATGGCGCATGGCCGTCACCGGGCCGTCCTGGTAGGGCACGCGCCGGCCGTCTTCCTCGATGAAGGCGCGCAGCAGCAGCCGGTCCCAGTGCGCGGCCACATCGTCGAACAGCCACCAGTCAGCGCCCACGGGTTTCTCGCACAACTGCTTGGAGATCGCCACGCCCATGGTCTCGACCTTGCGGTCGGTGTGGTCCGAGCCTATGCCTACCCACAACCGCCCGCCCGCGCGCAGCATGACGAACTCGACCTCGCCGCTGGAGTCGGTGCCGCAGACCTCGATGCGGTCGCCTGTGGTCAGGCGGGAGGCCGCGACGCGGTAGTACATGGGGGTGGCGGCCGGGCGCGGGACACCCAGGGCCTCCAGCTCGGCGATGTGTTTCTCCATGGCCTCGCGGTCGCGGCCGGTCCAGCCGGCGATGACTGCGTGCGAGATGGCGGTGTCGCGCGAGGCGGTGCCCGCGCCGGTGATGAAGTTCAGGAGCATCGTGTATCCATCGGAAAACGTGGCGGCCGCGCATGCGGACATGGCGGCCGGATCGGGCGGGCCGTCAGTCCAGCCTGGCATTGGCGGCCTTGACCACCTTCTGCCAATGGGCCGATTCCTGCGCGATGAAGGCGCGGAACTCGTCGGGCTTGTCGGCGATGATGGTCAGCCCCAGCGATTCCAGCCGGGAGGTGACGGCGGGGTCGTGCAAGGCTTTGGCGAACTCGGTGTTCAGCCGGTCGACGATGGAGCGCGGCGTGCCTGCGGGCGCGACGAAGCTGTACCAGTTGCCGGCCTGCACGTCGGGGTAGCCGGCCTCGGCCGAGGTCGGGATGTCGGGCGCCTGCGGGCTGCGTTCCTTGCCGGTCAGCGCGATGGCCTTCAGGCGGCCGCTCTTGACGTACTGGAGGACGTTCGAGAGGTTGTCGCACATCAGGCTGACGCGGCCGCTCAGGACGTCCTGCATGGCCGGGGCCGGTCCCTGGTAGGGCACGTGCACCAGGTCCACGCCGGTGGCCGCCTTCAGCGATTCGCCGCACAGGTGGCTGGTGCTGCCGTTGCCGGCCGAGGCGAAAGTCAGCTCGCCGGGACGCTTGCGCGCCAGGTCGACCAGTTCCTTCAGGTTGGAGGCCGCGATGCCGGGGTGGGCCACCAGCAGGTTGGGGGTGGACGCGGCGTTGATGACGGGATCGAAGTCCTTGGCCGGGGCGTACGACAGCTTGCCGTACACCCAGGGATTGATGGCCAGCACGCCGGTCGTGGCCATCAGCAGCGTGTAGCCGTCGGCCGGCGAGGTCGCCACTTTCGCGGCGCCCAGCGAGCCGTTGGCGCCGGCGCGGTTCTCGACGACCACCGTGGCGCCCAGGGCCTTCGAGACATGGGGGGCCAGCAGGCGGGGAATGATGTCGCTGGTGCTGCCCGGGGGGAACGGCGTCACGATGGTGATGGGACGGCTGGGATAAGAGTCGGCCCAGGCCGGAGCCGTGGCCGACACCAGCGCGAGCATACTGCCTAGTGCGAATTTGCTGAACATGCTGAACTCCCGATGGAGGATGGTAGGGAAGGGGAGCGCATACTGCGGGTCACGCGCCCTGGTGCATCTCCGGCCGCCGCAGGCTGCTGATCATGGACACCTTCAACAGGTACTCCCTGGCCAGTTGCCCGTCGCCGGCCGTGCGGGTCATTTCTTCGCGCCAGGTCTTCTGCCGCGCCTCGTCCCGCGTCTCCAGGTTGTTCTTGTTGGCGATGGTGATCTTGTTCACGTAGTCGAGCGCCACGGGCCGCCGTTCCGCCTCGTACCTGTCCAGCAGGGCCTCGCCGGCCTGCCCCAGGCAGACGCGGGCCAGCTTGTCGGCAAGATTGAAAGCATCATGTATGCCACCGTTCATGCCCATGCCGCCCAGCGGATTGTTCAGGTGGGCCGCGTCGCCCGCCAGGAAGGCCCGGCCCACCCGGTATCGCGGCGCCACGCGCTGGTGCACGGAATAGATGGTGCGGTGCTCGATGGCGTAGCCGGCCGGGTTCGGGTGCACGCATTGCAGGCGGCGCTGGATGCTGGCGTCCGACAGGATGTCGGCATCTGTCTCGTCCGCGCCCACCGGCAGCATCACGCGCCAGAGGCCGGGCACGCGCAAGAGGAAGAACCACTGCTCGGGATCGGCGAAGTAGCTGACTTCGGCCAGGCCGGGGATGACGTCGGCGAAATCGAACGGGGTGCTGGCCACCAGGAAGCGTTCGGTCCAGGTGAAGCCTTCCAGCACCACGCCCAGCAGGTCGCGCACCGCGCTGCGGCCGCCGTCGGCGCCGATCAGCCAGGTGCCGCGTTCCGTCGTCGTGGCGCCGTCGGCGCCCTGGAGCGTAAGCGTGACGCCGTCCGCATCCTGCCGGACGTGGGTCGCGCGCGCGTCGAAGCGGACCTCGGCATGCGGGATGCGCGCCAGGCGCTCGACCAGCAGGCCGTTCAGCTTGAACTGCTCGCACTGGAGGCGATAGGGGTGCGCGGTCTCGTCGCCGATGGCGCCGAAGTTGAACTCTGCCACCCAGCCCTGGCGGTCGCGGTACTGCATGCGCGGGGCCACCAGGCCCATGTTGATGAGTAATTTCGAAATGTCCAGGCGAGCGAGCAGGTCCAGCGTGGAAGGCTGGAAGGTCGAGGCGCGCAAGGTCTGCGGCAGGCTGGCCTCGGCCTCGAACACCGTCACGGGGATGCCGGCATCCGCCAGCACGTTGGCGGCCACCAGGCCCACGGGGCCGGCGCCGGCGATCAGGACTCGTTCGTTGTTTGCGGTCATGGCATGCAGGAATGTGGAGGAACGGGACACATCCTAGGAGTCTTGTCCGCGGTCCGACAAACGATTTATTCTGGAGACATCTTGAGTTTTTGGAATGACCCAATGCGACGCAGGCTGCCCAGCATCGGTGCGTTGACCGCCTTCGACGCGGCGGCGCGCCACCTCAGCATCACCCGCGCGGCGGCCGAGCTGTCACTGACCGAAAGCGCCGTGTCGCGCCAGATCTCGCTGTTGGAGGAACAACTCGGCGTGCGGCTGTTCCACCGCATCAAGAAGCGCATCTCGCTCACGCGTGCGGGAGCCATGTATGGCGAGCGGGTGATGCAGACCATCGAACGCATCGAGCGCGATACGCAGGAAGTCATGGGGCACGAGGGAGGCGGCGTGGTGCTCGAGATCGCCGCGCTGCCGACCGTGGGATCGCAATGGCTGGTGCCCAGGCTGGCCTCGTTCTACGACGACCAGCCCGGGGCCACCGTGCACGTCAGCGCGCGCAGCACGCGCTTCTTCTTTAGCGAAAGCGCGCTGGACGGCGCCCTGTATTTCGGCGCGCCCGACTGGCCCGGCGCGGGGATCGACCACTTGTTCGACGAGGTGCTGCTGCCGGTGGGCAGCCCGGCATTGCTGCGGGGCGCCGCCGCGCCCGGTCCGCGAGACATCGTAGGCTGCCGGCTGCTGCACCTGATGACCCGCCCCGAGGCCTGGCGCCACTGGTGCTCGGCGGCTGGCCTGCCCGACGTCAACGTCATGCGGGGGCCGCGCTTCGAGATCCAGTCCATGCTGATCAGCGCCGCCTGCGCCGGCCTGGGCGTGGCGCTGCTGCCGCGTTTCCTGATCGGCGACCAACTGCGCTCGGGCAAGCTCAAGGTGTTGTCGGACCTGGCCGTGCGCAGCGAAGGCGCCTATTACTTCGCCTATCCGGTCGAGAACGCCGGCGACCCGGTGCTGGCGGATTTTCGCGCCTGGCTGCAGGCGCAGACCGCATCCCTCAGGACGCGGACACGGGCAGGCGGTACCGCTCCAGCCGCTCGCGGTCTATCCAGTCGTCCACGCAAGGGGACGGCGGCAGCGCCACGCGGCCGCGCCGGATGACGGGTTCGGCCGGCACGACCTGCTCGGCCAGGGTCAGGAAGAAAGTCTGTTCCGCGGCGAAGGCGCAGTCGGCGGCAGGCACGGCCGCGGCTTGTTGCAGGTTGATCAGGGTACCGAGCGCGCTTTCCGCATAGATGCCGGTGGCGATCCGGGCTCCGTACTTGCGCGCCAGGACGCCGATGGCCAGCGTCTCGGTCATGCCTATGCGCCCGGGCTTGGCGCTGAGCGAGCGCGCGCCCCGTTCCAGGAACAGCGCGGCGTCGGCGACCGTGGCGCAGGGGCTGTCCACCAGGATGGGCAGGGCGGTGCCCCGCTGCAAGGCCTCGAAATGGGCATCCGGGCGCAGCGGGCAGGGATCTTCCGCGGTCTCGACCCCTTCGTCCTCGAGCAGGCGCAGGTAGGCCGCGGCCTCGTCCGGCGCGTACGCCGAGTTGGCGTCCACGTTGAAGACCGCGCCGTCGCCCACGGCCCGCCGTATGGCGCGCAGCGCCCGCCGGTCGACGTCCATCCCCTGTCCGCCCTTGATCTTGAACGCGCGGATGCCATGGCGCTCTGCCGCGCCCGCGGCTTCGCGGGCCATGACCTCCGGAGGCTGGCGGGTCACGGTCCAGGTCACCTCGACCTCGGGCGTGCCGCCCCAGAATTGCCACAGCGGCTGCCCGGCGCGGGCGGCGCGCAGCATCCAGCAGGCGGTCTCCAGCATGCCCTTGGCCAGTCGATTCTCCGGCAGGGGAGCCAGCGCCTGGCGCAGCGCGGCCGGGTCGGATACGTCCAGGCCCGCCGCCGCAGGCATCACCAGGTCGCGGAAGGCCGCGGCCAGCGAGGCCGGCGAGACGCCGGACCAGGTCGCCTTGACCGTGCCTTCGGCCATGCCGGCCAGGCCGTCGTCCGACTCGATGCGCAGCAGGGCGTAGACGCCGGCGTCCTCGATCGCGTTGGCCCAGACCACCTGGCGGCGATAGGCCAGGCGGTAGAAGTCCAGCGACCAGCGGGCGATCTTCATGGCGGGGGGTCAGCCCATCGTGATGTTGGCTTTCTTGATCAGCTTGCGCCAGGTTTCCATCTCGCGCTCGACGTGGGTCCGGAACTCGTCAGGCGTGGTGCCCAGCATCTCGACCCCCTGGGACTTGAAGTGCTCCTTGAAGTCGGCCGATTGCACGATCTTGTTCAACTCGCGATTGAGCTTGTCGACGATGGGCTTGGGCGTGCCGGCCGGCGCGACATAGCCCCACCAGCCCGAGGCATCGTAGCCGGGCAGGGTTTCGGCGATGGTGGGCACGTTGGGCAGCACCGACATGCGTTCCTTGCCCGTGACGGCAATCGCCTTCACGCGGCCGGGCTGCAGGTAGGCCATCGCGCCCGTATAGGTGCTGAACGTCAGTTGCACCTGTCCGCTGGCGACGTCGTTCAGGCCTTGCGCCAGGCCCTTGTAGGGAATGTGCATCAGGTCGATCTGGGCCATGTCCTTGAGCAGCTCGCCCATCAGGTGGGCGCTGCCGCCGTTGCCGGTCGAGGCGTACGAGATCTTGCCCGGTTGCGACTTGGCCAGCGCGATCAGCTCGGGGAGCGTGTTGGCGGGCAGGCTGGGGGTGGCGGTCATCACGTAGGGCGAGGTTCCCACCAGGGTGATGAAGCTGAAGCTCTTGATGGAGTCGTAGGGCAGCTTGGGAACCAGGCTCGGATTGATCGAGTGCGAGGCTGCCGTCTGCAGCAGCGTGTAGCCGTCGGGTTCGGCGCGTGCGACGTATTCGGTGCCGATGACGGTGCCGCCGCCGGGTTTGTTCTCCACGACGACCGATTGCTTGAGCGCTTCGGACAACTGCTGCGCGATGCGGCGCGCCAGTACGTCATTGATCGCGCCCGGCGTGTAGGGAACGATGATGCGTATCGGCCGCGACGGATAATTGGCCGCGGATTCGCTTTGCGCCCATGCGGGCAGCGTCGTCGCCAAGGCAGCCGCGACGGCTCCCAGCCGGAGGGCGAAACGGGTCTTCATGCTGTCTCCTCGATGGCGGCTGTCCGGAGGACTTCTCGTCCTTGCCGGGGAAAAGCCAGATTGTTGCTTAAATCAACTATGGATTTTATCAACTATACCGTAACAAGTTGCCGCTTTCAACGATGGCGCGCTGGGGAAAACCCCGGGCGCGCCGCTCGCTTCATTCATTCGTAGGACAGGGTGTCGAACAGCGCTTGCAAGGCCGCCGGCGGCGTGCCGGCGCCCAGCGCCAGCATCAGCGCGATGCGCGCCTTGTACGGGTCCAGGCCGGCGGCCTGGATGAAATCGCCGGTGCCCGGATGTGCCACCCGGCCGGCGCCGGTACGGGTGGCGCGCACGATCGCCAGGCCGCGGCGGCCGGCCTCGCGCAACAGCGGCTCGATGCGGCCGCTGATGGAACCGTTGCCGTAGCCGGCCCAGACCAGCCCGCGCGCGCCGGCGCGCAGCACCGCATCGACCATCGAGGTGGAGATGCCGGGGTAGTCGAACAGGATGTCCACGGGCGCCAGCGGCGTGTCCGGCGGGAAACGCGGCGGGCGGCGGCGGGGCGGCGAGAGCCAGCCCACGTAGCCATCCTGGACGAAGCCGGCGGCGCCGGCTTCCCCGCTATCGAAGGCGTCCACGCGATGCGTGTGCGCCTTGCGCAGATGGCGGGCGTGGTGGACCCGGCCGTTCAGGACGGCAACGACGCCGTGCCGCGCCGCCCACGGGCACGCCGCCACCTGCACGGCCTGCAGCAGGTTCATGGGACCGTCGGCGGAGATCGCGGTGGCGGGGCGCATGGCGCCGGTGATGACCAGCGGCTTGGCCAGGGCCAGGGTCAGGTGCAGGAACCAGGCCGTCTCCTCCAGGGTGTCGGTGCCGTGGGTCAGCACCACGCCGTCGACGCCGGGGTCCGACTGTGCCTGCGCCAGTTCCCGCGCCAGCATTTGCCATAACTCGGGCAGCGCGTCCTTGCTGTCCAGCGAAGCCAGTTGCCGCGCATCCAGGCGGATGTCGTCCTGAAGGGGAAGGGCGGCCAGCAGCGCGGCGGCCGGAAGGGCGCCGGCGCGGTAGCCGCTGGTGTCCCGCGGCGATGGCGCGGCGCCGGCGATGGTGCCGCCGGTGGCCACGATGCGCACGGAGGCGGGTCGGCGCGTCATGCGGCCTCCGCGGAGTATGCTCGCGTGGGGACGCGCAGTCGCGCCCCCCTGCCAGGACTATCCGTATGCACGATGCGACACACCGCCTGCTGGCCGCGCTCAGGATGCGCCAGCTCGAACTCATCAGTACCCTGGCCGATGCCGGCAACATGCGGGCGGCGGGCCAGCGGCTGCATCTGAGCACGGCCGCGGTCAGCAAGGGGCTGCGCGAAGTGGAGGCGCTGTTCGGCACGGCCATCTTCCATCGCCTGCCGCGCGGCGTGGTCACGACCGCGGCCGGCGACCTGATCGTCCAGCGTGCGCGGGTGCTGCTGGGCGAGGTGGCCCAGCTGGCGGACGAACTGGCCGCGCATGGCATGCCGGCCGACCAGGGCATGCGGCTGGGCGCGCCGCCCTTCATCGCCTGGACGCTGGTGCCCAGGCTGCTGCGTGATCTGGCGGCCCATGGGGGCCTGCCGCCCGTGCGCATCGTCGAGGGCCGGCTGGCCGACATGTGCCAGAAGCTGGAGGCCGGCGACCTCGACGTGCTGGTCACGATGAACACGCCGTCCGAGCTTGGCGGGCTGAGGCCGGACGGTTTCGTCATCGAGCAGATAGGAGTCGAGGAGTGGACCGTGGTGTGCGCGCCCAAGCATCCGCTGGCCGCGGACCGCCGGCGGCGCCACGCGTGGCGGTCGTTGCGCGACGAAGCGTGGATCCTGCCGCCCCGGCCGACCAATGCCCGCATGATGGTCGAGCAGGTCATGCTGCAGCACGGCCTGGCGCCCATCGTGCCTCGCATCGAATCCACCAATGCCATCACCAACCTGCAACTGGCCGAACAGGCGCTGGGCGTGACCCTGGCGGCGCGTTGCGTGATCGAGGATCGCCTGCGGCGCGGCACCCTGGTGGAGATCGGCATGGAAGACCTGCCCGCGCCGGTACCGATCGCGATGGTCTACCGCTTCAGCGGCGCTCATCGCGGGGGCGTGTCGGCGCTGCGCGAGGCGGCGCAGCGGCTGCGCAGCGCGGCCACGCCGCCCGAGGCCAGTCCCAGTTCGTCCACCAGGAAGTTCTCGGCCCGGAAGTCGCGCGCATAGACGGATTCCAGGATGTCGATGCAGGCCGACAGCAGCGGCGTGTCCACGCCCGCGGCCCGGGCCAGCGCTTCCTGGAACACCAGCCCGAAGGGGGCGTCCTCCAGCACGTAGCGGTGGTCCAGGCGGGCGGGGCCCGATGGACCCATGCCGCGCGCCTGGATGGCCGCGGCCATCTCGTGCAGCGGCCCGGCCTCGATATGGTAGGACCGGCTGTAATGCTCGGCCAGCGTGGGAAGGGCGAAGCCCAGCGCCGCGGCGGTGGCCAGGCGTTCCCGATCGAGCCCTTCGGCCAGGCGGCCGACCACCGGCGTGAAGCAGCCGAACAGCGGCCAGTCCTCGCCCCGGTCCATGCGGGTCAGGTTGGGGATGACCTCGGCGGCGTGGGCGATGGGGTTGATGTTGGCCAGCGTCGGCGCCAGCAGGTCGCCGGCGTCGACGAAGCGCTCGCCCAGCAAGGCGGCGCAAAGCGCCAGGATGCGGCCGCCATCTCCGGTCGAGGCCATGTCGATGCGATGGCGCAGCGGATTCGCGTGCAGCCGGCCGTCGGGCAGGAAGTGGGCGGTCGTGGGCGTCGTGGCCCAGCCCGCGGCATGCAGCTCGCAGCCGCGCCGCGCCGCGCGCTCGCGCAGCCAGAGCGGCGCCAGGCTGAGCGCGCCGCTGACGATGACGGTCTGGCCGTCGCGCCACAGCGGTGCCAGCCGTCCCAGCACGTCGGCATAGGCGTTGCCCGGCAGGCAGACGATGACGGTATCGAACCCGGCCAGCCGTTCAGGCGCGGCCAGCAGCTCGATCTCCACGTCGCCGTCCAGGGCGCCGGTGCAGGCGATGCGCGCCATGCCGCCGCGGCGTTCGAGCCGCGATGCGGTGGGAGACCACAGGAAGGGACGGTGTCCGTGACGAAGCAGATAGGCTGCGGTGGCGCAGCCGATGGGCCCGGCGCCGACGACTGCGACGTCGAGCGCGGGGTGGGAATGCGAGGCCATCCTAGTCCAGGGAGATGTGGCGTTCGCGGATGATGCGGGCCCACTTGGCGCTTTCCGCGGCCGCGGCGCGGCGAAGCTCGTCGGGCGAACTGTCGACGATCTCCACGCCCTGCCGGCGCAGCTTGTCGCGCAGGTCGCTGCCCGCCAGCACCTTGTGCACGGCCTGGTGCAGGCGGTCGATGACCGGGCGCGGCGTTCCCGCGGGCGCGAACAGCGCGAAGTTGGTCGTCGACTCGAAGCTGGGCACGCCCGATTCGCCCACGGTGGGAACCTCGGGCAGCAAGGGCGAGCGGGCGGTGCCCGTCACGGCGATGGCCTTCAGGCGGCCGGCGGAAGCGAAGGGCAGGGCGACGCCCAGGTCCAGGAAGGCCGCGTCGACTTCTCCGGCGGCCACCGCGTTGTTGGCCGGACCGCCGCCCTTGTAGGGGACATGCGTCATGGAAATGCCCGTCAGGCTCATGAACAGCTCGGCCGCCAGGTGGCTGGTCGAGCCGTTGCCGCCCGAGGCGACGTTCAGGCGGCCGGGCTGCTTGCGGGCCAGGGCCAGCAATTCCTTCACGCCGCCGGCCTCCAGCGTGGGGCGTACCGCCAGGATGAGCGGGCTCGAGGCCAGCAGCGAGATCGGGGCGAGGTCGCGTTCGTGCCGGTACGGCAGCGATTTGTACAGGTGCTCGGCGATGGCGTAGGTGCTGTTGGTGGCCAGGATCAGCGTGTAGCCGTCGGCCGGGGCAGCCGCCACCTGGGCGTGGCCGATCGTGCCGTTGGCGCCGGGCCGGTTGTCCACCACCACCTGCTGGCCGAGCTGCTGGCTCAGTTCCGTGGAAACCATGCGGGCCAGCAGATCGGTCGCGCCGCCGGGCGACCACCCGACCACCATCTTGACGGGACGGGAGGGATAAGCGCCGGATTGCGCGTGGGCGGCCGGGGCAAGGGCGATGGCCAGCGCGGCCCATAGGCTTATGGCGGGTAAGGTTTTCATCGAAGGGAGTCCGGGGTGAAGGGTACGATGAGTGTATTGAGCGCCTGTCCGCCTGACGAGCGACGTCTTTTCAAGCCTCGTCAACCTTCGGTTAACGCAGCGTGGCCACCGCCCGCTTTCCCGCCGGGCGCATTCCTTGCACGAGAACGAAATGACCGCACTGTCCGTACTGGATCTGTCACCCATCTGCGCCGGCGGCACCGCCGCCGACGCGTTCCGCAACACCCTCGACCTGGCCCAGCATGCCGAACGCTGGGGCTATCGCCGCTACTGGCTGGCCGAGCATCACAACATGCCCGGCATCGCCAGCGCCGCAACGGCCCTCGTGATTTCCCACGTGGCCGCCGGGACGCGGCACATGCGGGTGGGCGCGGGCGGCGTCATGCTGCCCAACCATGCGCCGCTGGTCATCGCCGAACAGTTCGGCACGCTGGCCTCGCTATACCCGGGCCGCATCGACCTCGGCCTGGGCCGCGCGCCCGGCTCGGACCAGGCCACCGCCCGCGCGCTGCGCCGGGGGCAGGGCGATACCGCCGACCGCTTTCCCCAGGACGTGGCCGAGCTGCAGCACTATTTCCGGGCGCCGAGCCCGGGGCAGGCGGTGCAGGCCGTGCCCGGCGGCGGTCTGGACGTGCCGCTGTGGCTGCTCGGATCCAGTCTTTTCAGCGCGCAGCTGGCGGCGCAGATGGGGCTGCCCTTCGCCTTCGCCTCGCACTTCGCGCCGGGCTACCTCACGGCGGCGCTGGACCTCTACCGCACGCGCTTCCAGCCTTCCGAGGCCTTGCGCCAACCCTATGTGATGCTGGGCATCAACGTGTTCGCCGCGGACACCCGGGACGAGGCGCGCCGCCTGTTCACGTCGCTGCAACTGCAATTCGTCAACCTGATCCGGGGGACGCCCGGCAAGCTGAACGCCCCCGTGGACAACATCGAGGAGATCTGGAGCGGGGCCGAGAAAGCGCACATCGAGCGCTCGCTGTCCTGCGCGGTGGTGGGAACGCCGGAGGACGTCGAGGCCGGACTGGACGAGTTCGCGCGCCGGCATGGGGCCGACGAGCTGATGGTGACCGCGCAGGTCTACGACCACGCCGCGCGCCTGCGATCGTTCGAGATCACCGCCGCCGCGGGAGCTCGGCTGGGGTGGATGGAAAACGCGGCGTGAAAGGGTTCAATCGTCCCGCTCGGGCAGGCGCTCGGCCTTCAGCGGCAGCACCCTGCCCAGCCAGAACCCATGCACCAGGTGGTCGCGGCGCGGAAGTCCGGTGTCCGGATGCACCAGTACGTCCAGGCCGCGCCGGTTCAGCATGAGCCAGGGTACGAGCGAGGCGAAGACGGCGGGGTCGAACAGCAACTGGTACATGGCCTGGGTATGCGGGCCGACGGGTACGTCGTGCCAGCGGCCGGCGCGCAGGGGGAAGCGCGCGACGGCTTCCTCGCGCACGATCGCGGCCACGTCGCGGGTGGTGGCGGGGTCGTAGTAGACATGGGCATGGAATGCGCGAATGATGCCGGTGTCGTGGAAGTCTGCCTGCATGGCTTGGGGCCTGGATGGCGGTGCGGACCGCGGTGGTGAACGAAAGAGAGCAAGGCGCGGCGGTTGCCGCGTCCTGTATGAATTCTATGTGACGGAGCGACAAGTGGATCTGGGATTGAAAGGAAAAGTGGCGGTGGTGACGGGCGCGACGGCCGGCATAGGCCTGGCGTCCGCGCTGAAATTCGTGGAAGAGGGCGCCCGGGTGGCGATCTGCGCCCGCAGCGCGGACAAGCTGGCGGCCACCGTGGAACTGTTGCGCGCCAAGGGCGGCGACGTCTTCGGGCTGGCCACGGACATCTCCAGGCCCGAGGAAATCGAGCGTTTCTTCACGGCCGTGGCGGATCATTTCGGCCGCATCGACATCCTGGTCAACAATGCCGGCACCTCGATGCGCGGCCCGTTCCTGAAGGTCAGCGACGCCGACTGGGATGCCGATCTCGAACTGAAGCTGTACGGGGCGATCCGCTGTTCGCGCCTGGCCGTCCAGCACATGAAGAAACAAGGGGGCGGCCGCATCGTCAACATCTCGACCATAGGCGGCAAGCAGCCCGCCGCCACGTCCATGCCGACCTCGGTCTCCCGCGCGGCCGGACTGGCCCTGACCAAGGCGCTGTCGCGCGAGTTCGCGGCCGACAACATCCTGGTGAACGCCGTCTGCATCGGCAAGATCAAGGCCGGACAGCACGAGCGCGCCGCCGCCTCCAAGGGCCGGGATGCCGACGACCTGTACCGCGAATTCGCTCAGGACATTCCTCTGGGACGGGTGGGCGAAGCCGAGGAAGCCGCCAACGTCATCGTCTTCCTTGCCTCCGGCGCGGCCAGCTATGTGACCGGCTCCAGCGTCAACCTGGACGGCGGAGCCTCCTCGGTTATGTGACGCGGCGCGGACCTTGGTCCGCGGCGGGACTTGCAATCGCCGGCCTACGCCTATATAGTTAGTTCAACTAACTAACTTATTGGGCGCGGCGCCCATGCGTGCGTCCCCGCCAGGATCATGTTGGACCCCACCGGTAACGAATCGATCGACCTGGCCGCGCAATTGCGGCCGGCCATCCTGCGGCTGAACAGGCTCTTGCGGCGCGAGACCCAGACCTTCGGCGTATCGCCGCTCATGGTCATGCTGGTGTCGGCCATCGACAAGGAGCCGGGCATAGGCGTCAACGACCTGGCCAATCGCGAGAACATGCGCGCCGCCAGCATGAGCAACCACATCAAGCAGCTCGAGGCCGCCGGCTACATCCAGCGCGACCAGACCCTGCACGCGGACAAGCGCCGCGTGGGACTGGCCGTGACCCCGGAGGGACGCCGGCTGGTGGCCGAGGTGCGCAAGCGCCGCACCGACTGGCTGGCGGGCCGCATCGCCAAGCTCGATCCCGACGACCGCGCCGCGCTTGGCCGCGCGGCCAAAGCCCTGCAGCACCTTGGGGAGTGAAAGACATGGCCTTGTCCACCAACGATCACTCCCCGTTCATCGCCCGGATCACGCAGCGGCTCGGGCCCATGGTCGTGCCGCTCATCGTCGGCTGCGCGCTGTTCATGCAGATGCTGGACTCCACCGTCATCGCCACGGCCTTGCCCTCGATGGCGCATTCCTTCGGCGAGGATCCGGTCAGGCTCAACGTCGCGATCACCGCCTACCTGCTCAGCGCCGCCGTGTTCGTGCCCATCTGCGGCTGGGCCGCCGACCGGTTCGGCGCGCGCCAGGTGTTCGCCTCCGCCATCGTCCTGTTCACCCTCAGCTCCACGCTGTGCGGCCTGTCGCAGACCCTGGGCCAGATGGTGGCGGGCCGGATGCTGCAGGGGTTCGCCGGCGCGATGATGGTCCCGGTGGGACGCATCGTGCTGCTGCGCACCGTGTCCAAGTCGGAACTGGTGCGCGCCATGTCCTTCCTCAGCATGCCCGCCTTGCTGGGGCCCATCTTCGGGCCGGCCGTGGGAGGCTTCCTGGTCGAATACGGATCCTGGCGCTGGATCTTCTTCATGAACCTGCCCATCGGCGTCCTGGGCGTGATCCTGGCGCTGCGCTACATCCACGATACCGAGGCGGGCCAGCCGCAGCCGCTGGATATCATCGGCTTCCTGCTGACCGCCGTCTGCCTGGGCACGCTGGTGTTCTGCTTCGAGGCCGTGGGCCACGGCGTGCTGTCGACGCCCATGGTGCTGGCGATGCTGGCGCTGGGGGGCGTATGCGGATTGCTGTATGTCAGGCATGCGGGGCGGTCGCCGCATCCCATCCTGGACTTCCGCCTGCTGAAGATCCCGACCTTCTCCATCGCGCTGCTGGGCGGCAACCTTTGCCGGCTGGCGGTCGGCGCCGTGCCCTTCCTGCTGGCCATGCAGCTGCAGGTGGCGTTCGGCATGGGGCCCTTCGCCGCGGGGATGCTGACCTTCGCCGGCGCGCTGGGCGCGCTGATGATGAAGATGAGCGCCAGTCCCATCATCAAGCGCTTCGGATTCCGCCGTACCCTGGTGGTCAACGCCTTCCTGACCGGGGTGTCCATCATCGGCTGCGTGCTGTTCACCTCGGCCACCCCGCACGCCGTCATCATCATCGTGCTGCTGCTGGGCGGTTTCTTCCGGTCGCTACAGCTGACCGGCGTCAATTCGCTCGCCTATGCAGACATCGGCCCCGAGCAGATGGGCCGGGCCACCGGCATGGCCAGCGCGGTCCAGCAACTGGCTATCAGCCTGGGCGTGGCCGTGGCCGCCTTCGCCCTCAAGGTCAGCATGGCCGCGCGCGGCACCTCCACGCTCGATGCCTACGACGTGATCCCCGGCTTCCTGGTCATCGGCATCACGATGATGATGTCCGTGATTTTCTTTCGCCGTCTTTCCGCCAACGCCGGCTCCGCCGTCAGCGGAAGGCGGGAGCCCCCCCCTACGCGCTGACGCGCGCAAGGGAAACCCACCCCCTACCCGCTTGCGCGGGCCCCCTCAAGGGGGCGATGCGGGTGGACCGGCAAAGCCGGATCCACCGCATCCTGGGTCTAGTACCGCTGTCTTGGGTTGTGGCGCCGGTGCTTCGCTGGCTACCAGTGAAGCACCGGTGATTCAGTCCAAGACAGTTTCCCTAGACCCAGGAAACCGCGGATCTGGCTCCGCCAGTCCGCCGGTTTCGCCCCCTGGGGGGCGCCCGAAGGGCGTAGGGGGGGGCTTCGCCTCTACACCATGTTTTTCGGGACGACCCAGGCGTCGAACTGCTCGTTCGTCACGTAGCCCAGGGCCAGCGCGGATTCGCGCAGGGACAGGTTTTCCTTGTGGGCCTTCTTGGCGATCTGGGCGGCCTTGTCGTAGCCGATGTGGGGATTGAGGGCGGTGACGAGCATCAGGGAGCGTTCCACCAGTTCGGCGATGCGGTCGCGGTTGGGTTCCAGGCCGGCCACGCAGTTCTTCTCGAAGCTTTCCATGCCGTCGGCCAGCAGGCGTACCGACTGCAGGAAGTTGTGGATCAGCATGGGCTTGAAGACATTCAGCTCGAAGTTGCCGCTGGCGCCGCCGATGTTGATGGCGACGTCGTTGCCCAGGACCTGGGCGCCGAGCATGGTCAGGGCCTCGGACTGCGTCGGGTTGACCTTGCCGGGCATGATGGAGCTGCCGGGCTCGTTCTCGGGGATGCTGATCTCGCCCAGCCCGGAGCGCGGGCCGCTGGCGAGCCAGCGCACGTCGTTGGCCAGCTTGATCAGGCCGGCCGCCAGGGTCTTGAGGGCCCCGTGCGAGAACAGCAGGCCCTCGTGCGAGGCCAGCGCCTGGAACTTGTTGGGCGCCGACTCGAACGGCAGGCCGGTTTCGCGGGCCAGTTCGGCGGCCACCTTCGCGCCGAATTCCGGATGGGTGTTCAGGCCGGTGCCGACCGCGGTGCCGCCTATGGCCAGCTGCAGCAGGCTGCGCTGGGCATGGCGGATCTGTTCTTCGGCCAGGAGGAGCTGGGCCTCGTGGCCCGACAGTTCCTGCCCCAGGGTCAGGGGCGTGGCATCCTGCAGGTGGGTACGGCCGATCTTGACGATGTCCGCATAGGCCCGAGCCTTGTCCCCCAGCGTCTTGCGCAGCCGCGCCAGGGCGGGCAGCAGGCGGGCGTGGATCTGCAACGCCGCCGCCACGTGCATGGCCGTGGGAAACACGTCGTTGGAGGATTGGCCGCGGTTGACGTGATCGTTGGGATGGACCAGGCGCGCCTCGCCCCGTTCGCCGCCCAGCAGTTCCGAGGCCCGGTTGGCCAGTACCTCGTTGACGTTCATGTTGGTCTGCGTGCCCGAGCCGGTCTGCCAGACGCTAAGCGGGAATTCGTCCGGCCAGCGGCCGGCGATGATTTCGTCGGCCGCCGCCTCGATGGCGTGGGCCGCACGGCCGTCGAGCAGGCCCAGTTCGGCGTTGACGCGGGCGGCGGCGCGCTTGACCTGGGCCAGGGCCGTGATCAGCGGCGCGGGCATCTTCTCGTGCGAGATCGCGAAGAACTGCAGCGATCGCTGGGTCTGGGCGCCCCATAAATGCTGGGCGGGAACGTCGATCGGACCGAAGGTGTCCTTTTCAACTCGGGTTTGCATGTTCATCTCCTTGCCTGCCCGGCCCGGCCTGCGGGCCTGGATGATTCCAGGTTAGCAGAAGCCTTGCGCGCATCGGCTTGTGTCCCTGCAAGCGACTGTGGTAAAGGATGAGCGATGCCAGAACCAGGGAGCTTTTCGTGTTCGAACGAGCCGAGCGGGACCCGTCCATGGACGAGCGGGAGTACGAGCGGCGCGAGCTCGTGCTCAGGACGGAACTGCTCCAACAGCAGTACGAGCTCCTGAAGCAACGCGACCGTGCGGTGCTGATCGTGGTGGCGGGGATCGATGGCGCGGGCAAGGGGTCGGCGATCAACCTGCTCAACGAGTGGATGGACCCGCGCCACATCCGTACCCTGGCCTTCGGCGATCCGAGCGTGGACGAGGCCCAGCGGCCGGCCATGTGGCGCTACTGGAACGCGCTGCCCGCGCTGGGACAGACCGGCATCGTCTTCGGTTCCTGGTATGCGCCGCTTTTCAAGGAGGCGGCGCGCAAGAAGCCCGACATGGACCGCATCGGGGCGATGGCCGCCGAGATCCTGCGCTTCGAGGCCATGCTGGCCAGCGAGCGGGTGCGGATGCTCAAGCTCTGGTATCACCTGTCGCGCGGCGCGCAGATCGCCCGCATCGATGCGCAACTGGCCGACCCCGCCACGGCCTGGCGAGTGTCCGAGGCCGACCTGAAGGTCCGCAAAAAATTCGACCGGCTGCGCACGGCTGGCGAGATCGTGCTGGGCGCCACCGACGCGGCCTATACGCCCTGGCGGGTGGTGCCGAGCGCCGATGCCCGGCTGCGCGCCGTCGAGACCGCTGCGGCGGTATTGCAGGCGATGCGCGAGCCGTTGCCGCGCGCGCCGCGCCGGCCGCCGCTGCAGGCCGCGCGCCATGGTGACCGGTCCAGGGCGATGCTGGAGCCCGCGCCGGGCGGCAGCAAGCTGGACGAGGTCGATTACGAAAGGCAACTGGCCCGCTGGCAGGCGCGCCTGTCGGAGCAGGTCCGCGCCAAGCGCTTTCGCAAGCGCTCGCTGGTGCTGGTGTTCGAGGGCGTGGATGCCGCGGGCAAGGGCGGCGCGATCCGGCGCGTCTCGCACGCGCTGGACGTGCGTGACTTCGATATCGTCCCCATCTCCGCGCCCAGCGACGACGAGCTGGCCCATCCGTATCTGTGGCGGTTCTGGCGCCACCTGCCGCTGCATGGCCGGGTGTGCATCTTCGATCGCTCCTGGTATGGCCGGGTGCTGGTCGAGCGGGTCGAGTCCCTGATCCCGCCCGCCACGTGGCGGCGCGCCTATGACGAGATCAACGATTTCGAGGACCAGTTGCGCCGCGGCGGCGCGGTGGTGCTGAAGTTCTGGCTATCGGTCTCGCGCCAGGAGCAACTGCGCCGCTTCAAGGAGCGCCGCGATTCCCCCTTCAAGAACTTCAAGCTCACGCCGGACGATTGGCGCAACCGGCGCAAGTGGGACGACTACATGTCGGCCGCGCGCGACATGATCGCGCGCACGGACACCGCGCACGCGCCCTGGATCGTGATCGCCGACGACGACAAGCGCACCGCCCGGGTCAAGGTCCTGGAACACATCGTGAAGGCCATGGATGAAGCATAGCCCGCGCCAACCTTCCACGGCGTGGGTGTTGGCCGTCACGCTGGCGATCCAGTCCCTGGCCTCGGCGGCGACCATCGCGCCGGCGGTGGTCGGCCCGGTGGCCACGCGCGAACTCGGCCTGCCCTCGAGCGCCATCGGTTTCTACATGGCCCTGGTCTACCTGGGCGCCATGTTCACCAGCGTGGTCGGCGGCACCCTGGTCAACCGCCTGGGCGCGGTGCGATGCAGCCAGGCGGCCCTGCTGCTGTGCGGCCTGGGCATGGGCCTGCTGTGCAGCGGCGGACCCGCGGCCGCCGCCCTCGGGGCCCTGGTCATCGGCGCCGGGTATGGGCCCATCACGCCATCGAGTTCCTACCTCTTGATGCGCAGCACGCCCGCCCACCGCATGTCGCTGGTGTTCTCGATCAAGCAGACCGGCGTGCCGCTGGGCGGCGTGCTGGCCGCGCTCGTCAGTCCGCAGATCGAGCACGTGCTGGGCTGGCGGTGGGCGCTGGGGGTATGCGCCGCGGCCTGCCTGCTGTGCATGCTGGTCGCGCAGAGCGTGCGGCGCAGCCTGGACGCGCCGGGCGAGGCCGCCGCACCGTGGCGCTGGCAAGACCTGGCGCGGCCGGTCGGACTGGTCTGGCGCACGCCCGCGCTGCGCCTCATGGCCGTGTGTTCGCTGCTGTTCTCCTTCATCCAGCTGGCGATCACCGCCTATCTGGTGACCTACCTGAACCTGTCGCTGGGATGGACCCTGATCGCGGCGGGCGTCATCCTGTCCTTGTCCCAGGTGGCCGGCGTGGCCGGACGGATCCTGTGGGGCATCGTGGCCGATCGCTGGGCCCCGCCACGCAAGGTCCTGGGCGGACTGGCCCTGACGATGGCGGGAAGCTGCGTCGCCACCGCCTGCCTCCAGGCGTCCACGCCATGGATCCTGGTGGCCGCCGTCGCCGTCGTGTTCGGCGCTTCAGCGATAGGCTGGAACGGTGTGTTCCTGGCCGAGGTCGCTCGGCGCTCGCCGGCGGGCCAGGCCGGCGCGGCCACGGGCGGGACGCTGCTGTTCACCTATTTCGGGGTGCTCGTGGGCCAACCCCTGTTCAGCTACGTGGCATCGCTGGCGGGCGAGGCCGGCCAGCCCGGCTATGCCTGGGCATACGGGCTGCTGGTGATTCCCGCGCTGTTCTGCGCCAGCTGGCTGTTACGCGCGCGGGGCTAGCGGACCTGGGCGATGACGTGGGCCACGGCCGCGGTCAGCTTCTTCACGTAGGGAATGTGCAGGAACTCGTTGGGTCCGTGGGCGTTGGACCGGGGGCCCAGCACGCCGGTGATCAGGAACTGGGCCTCGGGGAATTTCGCGCCCAGCATGCCCATGAAGGGTATGGTGCCGCCTTCGCCTATCCACGCCGTGCCCTGCCCGAAGGCCGACTGCGAGGCCGCGTCCAGGGCGCGTGCGAGCCAGGGCGCGGTCGGCGGCGCGTTCCAGCCGCCGGCGCCGCCCTCGCTTTCGAACCGGACCCGGGCCTGGTAGGGAGGGTCCTGCTCCAGCGCGGCCTTCATCGCCCGCGTCGCGCAGTCGGCGTCCACCGTGGGCGGCAGGCGCATGCTGAGCTTGAGCGAGGTCTTGGGGCGCAACACGTTGCCCGCGGCGTCGATGGACGGCAGGCCGGCCGCGCCGGTGACGGACAGCGCCGGCCGCCAGGTGCGGTTCAGGATGCCCTCGACCGGGTCGGTGGTGGTGGGCAGGGCATGGGTGTGGCCGTCGGCGCCGTGCGAGCATCCTACCCAGGGAAACTGCTTCCACACCTGGTCGCCCAGGATGGCGCCGGCGGTACGGGCCTGGGCCAGGCGTTCCCCGGGGATGGCGGCATGCAGTTCAGGCAGCAGCACGCGGCCGGTGGCCGGGTCGTCGATCCGGTTGAGCAGCTGGCGCGCGATCCGGAACGACGAGGGCACCAGGCCGCTGGCCATGCCCGAATGGACGCCCTCGTCCAGGATCTCGACCGTCAGCACGCCGCCGGTCAGTCCGCGCAACGAGGTCGTCACCCACAGTTGCTCGTAGTTGCCGCAACCCGAGTCCAGGCCCACCACCAGCGTCGGCGGACCGATGCGCGGGGCGAGCAGGTCCAGGTAGGCGGGCAGGTCATAGCTGCCGCTTTCCTCGCAGGTCTCGATCAGCCCCACGCAGCGGGGGCGGGGTATGTCCTGGGCGTCCATCGCGGCCAGCGTGGCCAGGGCGGCATAGACGGCGTAGCCGTCGTCCGCGCTGCCGCGACCGTACAGCTTGCCGTCCTCGATCTTCGGCGTCCACGGACCCAGGTCCTGGCGCCAGCCGGTCATCTCGGGCTGCTTGTCCAGGTGGCCGTAGAACAGCACGGTGCGGTCGCCCCCCAGGCCCTGGGTGGCCGGCGCCTCGAAATACAGGCAGGGCGTGCGGCCCGGGATGGCGACGATCTCGACCTGCAGCCCCGTGACCGGCTGAGCGCGCGCCCACTTCGCCGCCGCGTCCACCACCGCGGCCAGGTGACCGTGCTCGGCCCAATTGGGATCGAACATGGGCGACTTGGCGGGCACGCGCACGTAGTCGGCCAAGAGGGGGATCAGTTCATCGTCATAGCGGCGCGCCAGCACCGCGGCGAGGTCGGACAGGTCCATGAGGGGCTCCCGGGTCAGCCTCCAGTGTAGAACTTGTAGCCGGAGAAGGCAGCCTGCGGATCGCTTGCAAGATTTACATGTAATTCTTACCTGAGGCGGGACAGGGCACCGTGCAAATCTTATAAGAGACCCCCCGATTACCCAGTGCAACAGGCTTTTCAAAGGGCAAGCGCGGCATGGTACGGAATGTGCTCGTCATCCGGCACGACGTCCAACGCGTCGAACAGAGCCCGCCGTCAGCGGGACGCGTCTTTACGGGAAAGCCAAGGAGAAGAACCATGTTGCGCTGGGCTACTATCTTTTTCGTGATCCCCTTGCTGGTTGCCGTCGTGGGACTCGGCGATTTCGCGGCCGGTGCCGCCAATATCGCCTTCGTCCTGTTCCTGGTTTCGCTGGGAGCGTTCCTGGCCACCTTCTTCGTCCGGTCCCCCGAGGAGACGGAAGAGGGCTATGAGGGCGAATGGTCCCGCTGACCGCGGAGGGCAAAAAAGCCGATGAACATGCAGCGCCTTTTTCGCGGTTGAACATGGTTGCACGACGCGTTTCGCAGGCGGCCGGGCCGTCCGGTCCTTCCTATCGCATTTTGGCAGAGCACGCCCCGGGCGTGCTCTGGTCCGCTTCCACGACGGGGGAGTGGGTGTATGTGAATCCCGCCTGGACCCGCCTGACGGGGCAATCCGCCGAGGCGGCCCTGGGCTGGGGCTGGCTGGCATGCGTGCCGGCCGACCAGCGCGAGCGGGTCCGGGCCGCCGTCGCCAAGGGAGCCGCCGATGCGGCTCCTTTCGACGTGGCGCACCGGGTGGCCACCGCCGACGGGCGGCAGGTGGACGCGCATACCCTGGCCCACCCCAGCCTGGAGGCCAACCGGCAATTCGTGGGGTTCAGCGGCACCTGCCTGCCCGCGCGCGAGTCCGCCGCGGCGCGCCCGCCTGATGGCAACCAGGCCGACGAGGGCCGGCTGCTGGACCTGCTGCCTCATGCCCTCGTCGCCTACGACGCATCCTTGCGCTATCTGTACGCCAACCGGGCGGCCGGCGAGTTGTTCGGCATCGAGCCGGTGGCGTTTGTCGGCAAGACCGCGCGCGAGCTCGGCGTGGCGCCCTACATCGCGTCGGCCTACGAGCAGGCGGTGGCGGACGCGCTGGCCACGGGAAAGGCCCAGACCTTCGACTATCGCATAGACACCGGATCCTCCACCCGCCACTTCCGCGTCCGCGTCGTGGCCGACGGCGCCGGCGGGCGCGCCTTGGCGGCGACCGTGGATGTCAGCGCGTGGGTGCGCGCCCAGGTGGAGCTCGACACGCTGCTGCTGCGCGAACAGGCGGCGCGGACGCAGGCGGAAACGGCGATCGGGGTACGCGACCAGTTCCTGTCCATGGTTTCCCACGAACTGCGGTCCCCGCTCAACGGCATCCAGAGTTGGGCCCACGTGCTCGAGAGCCGCGTCGACGCCGGCGTGCCGACGGTGGCGCGAGCGCTGGCGGGCATCAGGACCGGCGTGCAGCAGCAGGTCAGGCTGATCGACGAATTGCTCGACGCCACCCACGCGATGACGGGCCGCCTCCAGCTTTCGATGAGGCTGGAAGCGCTGGCGCCCATCGTCGAACGCGCGGTCGCGCAGGCCGCTCCGAAGGCCGCCGAACGCAATGTGAACCTGCGCGCCGAGCTGCCGCCCGGCGAGGTCCGGGTCTGGGGCAGCGCCGAGCGCATCGAGCAGATGGTGGGGCACCTGCTGGACAACGCCATCAAGTTCAGCCTGCCCGACGGCCAGGTCTCGGTACGGGTCGAGGCGACGCAGACCGAGGCCAGGATCGCCGTCGGAGACACCGGCAAGGGCATCGCGGCCGACGTCATGCCCTATCTGTTCGATCCGTTCCGCCAGCTCGATGCCTTCCGTGCCCGCCGTCCCGACGGGCTGGGCCTGGGGTTGACGCTGGTGCGGCATCTGGCCGAGCTGCAGGGCGGCAGGGTAGCCGCCCAGAGCGGAGGCGAAGGTCAGGGCGCGCTCTTCTCCATCTACCTGCCGCTGGCCGGCGAAGGCCAGGCGCGCGTGCCGGCCGCGGGGACCGGCACGCGCGCGGCCTCACCCGCGACCCTGAACGACGTGCGTATCCTCCTGGTCGAGGGGCATGCCGAGGCGCGCGGCGAACTGGCCGACTCCTTGAAGCAGGCGGGAGGAGAGGTCGTCGCGTGCGAATCCGGCGGGTCGGCCCTGGAGTACCTGCGCAGGGCGGACTCGGACGGCCTGCCCCATGTCATCGTCAGCGACATGACCCTGCCGGGCATGGACGGCAGCGATACGCTGGCCCGGATCCGCGAACTCGAGCGCGGCGCGCCCGATCGCTTTCCCACCCCGACTCCCGCCGTCGCCCTGACCTCGGCCAGCCGGTGCGAGGACCGTATCGGCGCGCTGGCGGCGGGCTTCCAGGTCTACCTGGCCAAGCCGGTGGAGTTTCCGCAACTGGTCGGATTGATAAACAACCTGGCGCGAACCGCTTTCCTGGAGCGGCGCTAGCCGGAAGGCGGCCGGCAGGCCGCCCTCCGTCCACGGCTACGCGTGTGCGCGCATCCGGTCGCGCAGTTCCTTCACCTGGTCGTGATTGCGCACGACGCCCTCGTATTGCACCTGTACCAGGGCCAGGAGCTGGGGCGGGAGTTCCTCGCGCAGGGCAGCCTGGTAGCGGCTCTTGGCCACGTCCTCGCCGCGTTCGCATTCCTCCAGGATGGCGAGGTCCGTACGCCCCGCCACCGCCGATTTCAGCCCCAGCCAGCCGCGGTGCAGCGCGCCGGCCGCGGTACCGCCTTCCTCGGGCTGGTCGCCCAGCGCCGCGACCTGCTCCTGCAACTGGGCCGCGGCTGTCGAGCAGTCGCCCGCGCGCCGGGAAAAAAGTGTCTTCAACTCGGGATCGTGGGCGTCCTGGGCAGCTTGCCGAAAGCCGTACTCGCCGTCCTTGCAGGTCTCGATCAAGTCGTTCAGTACTGTCGTCACATCTCGGGCCATCTTCGTCTCCTGGGTAGTCCGAATGAACCGGGCCACACCGGGCCCGGTCCGGGACTCCAGCAGGAAACGGACCCGCCGGAGGATCGGTCATTTCTTGGGATGACTGGGCTTGAGCTTCCAGTCCTTGTCGTCCTTGCCGGTACGGACTTCCTTTTCGGCATGCGCGGCGGCCCCGGGCGAGATCGGATCGCTGGCCGGGAAAGTGTCCTCCAGCGAGTCGTCCAGCAGTTCCTGGTAGGTCGGCAGCCCCTCGTCGGACTGCTTGGCCTTGTCCTTCGGGTCCTTTTCCGAACGGTTCTTGGGTTCAGTCTTCATGCGATGCTCCCGCAAATTGTCGCGTGGTCGAGTCGGCAAGACTCATGCCCGGGGTCAAGCCCCCGAGCCGCCGCCCGCCGACGGTTGCGGCGCCGCGGCCTGCCGTTCGTCGCCGTCCAGGCGGCGGACGAAACTGGCCTGCGGATTTGCAAACTGTATTCCCAACTGCTTGAAACGGCGATAGAGACGCTGGTTGAAGCCGCGCTGCACCGCGGCCTTGCCGCGATCCAGCGTGCGGATCTGTCCGGCCAGGGTGACCGAGGCACCGTCCACCTGGTCCACGCCCCACAGGTCCAGGTCGGCCAGCATCAGCGGACCCAGGTCGGGATCGTTGCGCATTTCCTCGCCCACGTTGCGGATCGCGGCGATGACCTCGTCCAGGTCCGAGTCGGCGCTGACGCTGACCCGCACGGAGGCGTTGCCGATGCCGCGGTTGCTGTTCGAGACCGTGCCCACGGCGCTGAAGGGGACCACGTGCAGGGCGCCGTCGCCCGCGCGCAGCCGCACCGTGCGTATGGACAGGTACTCGACCGTGCCCGATACCCCCGCCAGCGTCACCGAATCGCCCACCTGCATCGCGTTCTCCATCAGCAGGAAGATGCCGGTGATGAAATCCTGCACCAGCTTTTGCGAGCCGAAGCCGATGGCCACGCCGATGATGCTGGCGCCGGCCAGCAGGGGCGCGATGTTGATGCCCAGTTCGTTGAGCGCGGTGAACAGCACGATCAGCGCGATCACGATGAACAGCGTCGTGCGCAGGATGGGGACCAGCGTGCGCAGCCGCGTGGCGCGGGCGAGATCGCCGGCCCGGGTCCAGCGCTCCATTCGGCGGTTGATCGACAGATTGGCGGCTTCCCAGGCGACCAGCGCGAGGACGCAGGCCACCGCGATGGTCGCGGTGGCCGAGACCAGCCTGCGGCCCACCGTGCCGGCCTCGAACCAGTCCAGCGCGTGCACGCCCCAGACCTCCAGCAGCGCGATCGCGGTGGCGACGAAGACCAGGATCATCACGACACGCTGCGCCAGCGTCTGGTAGGGCCGCCGGCCCGGCTGGCCGCTGCCCGCCGCGGGGGCGTCGCTGTAGAAGGCGCGGTCCAGCGCCCCCAGCAGGATCATGCTGAGGACGGTAGCCGCCAGCATGACCAGCGCCGTGCGCCAGACATAGTGCAGCAACTGCGACAGCCCGCTGGCCGTGCCCAGCGCCCATACCACCCAGAGTCCGGCGATGACCGCGATGGCGGTGGGCGCCCAGACATTGGCCAGCACCGCCCGCAGCCCCTCGTGTTCCTGTCCGCGTATCCAGCGCGACACCTGGCGCCGCCGCTGGACCACCATGACGATCAGCATCGCGTGCACGGCCAGGCCCACCAGCTTGGACAGCGCGTTGCGCGCATCGTCGCCGGCCCCCAGCAGGTAGGCGATCTCGGTCGCGGCCACGCCGAAGGCGCCGACCGCCACCACGCGCCGCAGCCAGGTGTCCAGATAGCGCGCCGATTCGTCGCCCAGCCGGGACAGGCGCAGGCAGGCACCCGACGGCGAGGTCAGCAGGCGCAGCGCGGTCATCGTCAGCCGCATGGCGAGGTAGGCGCCGATCAGCGGCAGGATGAACGGATAGAAGCCGGCGGCCGGCGCGCCGAACAGCCTCATCAGTATCGTCGCCACCACCAGGAAGCCGGCCAGCGGCACCAGGGCCAGGATGGCATGCGCCAGCGCGGCGGGCAGCCGGCGCACGATGCGCAGGTGCTGGTCGGGCTCGGCGGGCGTTTCCGTGTCGGGGTCGGGCGCGGAGGGCGGAACGGTAGCCGGGATGTACCGGCGTTCCGCGTAGGCCAGCAGCATCGCGCGCGGCCGGCGCAGCAGTCGTCCGATACCCGCTTCCACGCCCAGGGCCACGGCCAGGATCAACAGAATCGTGCCCAGGCCCTGGAAGGTCGCCGTGCGGGCCTCCGGCGTGCCGAGGTAGTACTGCCACCAGGCGCCCGCCGACCGCAGCGACCACAGCGTCGCTCCCGTCAGCCGCAGCTCGCCCAGCGCCGAGTCCACCCACTTGCCCGCCTGCGTGAAGGCCTGGGCGATGAGCCCGTCCTTCTCCAGGGCGACCGGCGCTTCCGGCGCGGCGGGCGCGGCGGGCGCGGCCGCCGGCGGGGCGGCCTGCTGCTCCGTCGCCTCGGCGATGACGCTCAGCGTCTGCTCCAGTTCCGCCCGCCGGGCGTCGTCGCGCAGCAGGTCCAGGACCTGGCGCGCCTGGGCTGGAGTCACGGCCGCGGGGTCGGGAGCGGCGGCGTCGGCCGGCCGCGACATCCAGAGGGCCAGGCACAGCAGGGCGAGGGCGGTCCAGGGGCGTGGGCGTCGTGTCTGCATGGGGGCGGTCTGAAGAGGGGATAGGGCGATTCTACCCAGCCGCGCGGGCGGCTTGGCGGGGGCGGCCGCGGAAGTCGATGCCGGCCGGAAAGGGAGCGGCAGGCCTTGATTCGCACAAGTCGAAAAAAGTCGTTATAATCTTGCTTCTTTGCAGGGCTGTTAGCTCAGTTGGTAGAGCAGCGGACTCTTAATCCGTAGGTCGAGTGTTCGAGCCACTCACAGCCCACCAAGAATTCAGCAAGGAAAGACGCCTTAGGCGCCCGGCGGCCTAGGGCGTTTTTCTTTTGTGCGTTTTTTGTCGAAAGAACCGTCATGGCCGTGGCCATGAAGGGCTTTCATTCGCAGCCACGTGTGGTGAAGATGAACAAGCCTTTCATTTCGCTATGTCCAGAGATCACTCGGGCAGACGCGCTGACTCTGATGGACTGGTTGGAAGATGAGCGCGTCATCCGCTATCTGAGCGATTCGCGCCATGTCTCCCGCTTCATCGAACAGGTCATCGGCCGGGTCCAGTTGCCCATCCTGACCCATCTGTTCAACCAGGGCGGCCGATTCTTCATGGCCTACGACCGGCACGATGTGCCGGTGGGCTTCGTGCGCCTCGTCAAGACGGGGCCGGACTGCGAGATAGTCCTGGTCATCGGGGATCGCGACAACTGGGGTCGCAAGCTCGGCGCCAGCGCCATCCTCGAAGGCATGAAGCTCGCCTTCTTCGACATGCGGGCCGAGAAACTCATCGCCAAGATCCACCCGGACAACGCGCGTTCGCTGAAAGCCTTCCTGCGCTGCGGCTTCCTGCCTGAAAGCGAAACGCCGACGCTGAAGTCGTTTTCCATGACTGTCGAGCGCTACCTCGGGCTCTTGCGCGAAAACGCCGTGGGCGATTCCACCGATATCCATATCACCGAAATCGACAAGGCCCGGCTCAGCAGCCTGATCGCGCTCGAACAGGGGCCGGCCGTGGTCGATCTCGAGCACGAGATCGAGCGAGCCATCGTCGTCGATCCGCGGCAAGTGGCGCGGAGCGTCGTCACGATGAATTCCCGCGCCTTGCTGCATCTGGACGACGAGGAAGTGGAGGTGGCCCTGGTCTACCCCGAGGACGCGGACGGCAGTGCCGGGAAGCTGTCGGTGTGCTCCGACGTCGGCGCGGCGATCCTGGGCTACCAGGAGGGAGATGCCATCGATTGGCGGATTTCGGACCGCACCCGCCGTATCTGCATCGAGAAAGTGCTTTACCAGCCGGAAGCCGCCGGGGATTTCCACCTGTAGGTTCGTGCTGTGCTCACAGCCGCCGATCGGCCTAGCCGATGGACGGCTGGTGCCGCCGATGCATGACCAGCCACTTGCCCACCGCGATGACGGACAGCGCGGCGACGATCTGCACCGCGAGTTCGACCATGGGGCCGGGTTCGCCCACGTGTTCGAGCACGAAGGTGTCGCTGATCAGCATGCCGCCGGCGATCCAGCCCAGCATGCCCGCGCCCAGCGTGACGATCGCGGGGAAGCGGTCTATCAGCTTGAGCACCAGCGTGCTGCCCCAGACGATCACGGGTACGCTGACGCACAGGCCGAAGATCACGTAGTACAGCTGGTGCCCGAGGTGGGCGCTTTCGGCCGCGCCGGCGATGGCGATGACGTTGTCCAGGCTCATGGCGAAGTCGGCGATGATGATGGTCCGGATGGCGCCGAAGACGGACGTGCCGCCATCGATGTCGCCATGCGCGTCCTTCTCCTGGGCCAGCAGCTTGATGCCTATCCAGATGAGAAGCGCACAGCCCACGATCTTCAGGAAGGGCATGCTGAGCAGCGCCAGCGCGAAGGCGATCAGCAGGACGCGCAGCAGGATGGCGCCGGCGGTGCCCCACAGGATGCCCTTTATCCGTTGTCCGTGAGGCAGGTTGCGGCAGGCCAGGGCGATGACGATGGCGTTGTCGCCTCCCAGCAGGATGTCGATCAGGATGATCTGGAAGACGGCGCCCCAATGAAGCGTCTCGATGAGTTCGAGCATGACCCTGGCCCCCTTTGAAAGAACGTGGACGACGCATCGAGGCGACCGGGATGTCCGTTCGCGCGGGATGGATTGCCAGCCATTCTAGGCAGGAAGCGCGGGAAACGTTCTAATAATAGTACTATTGGAATGGTCACTCTTGCCGGGGGCGGGCGGCAGGGGCCGGCTTGTGCCGCCCGCACCCGGAAGCGGGGTCAATCTCCCCGGCAGGCGTTCTTCTGCGGCACCAGCGTGGCGGTCAGCAGGTAGTCCGACTGCACGTCGACCACGCAGGCCTTCCTGCCGGGACCTCCTCCCATGGCCACGTGCTGGTCCGCTTCGAAGACGAACAGCGATGCGTTCGCGAGCTGCGCCACCACGTCCTTGGAGCTCTGGAACGGGGTGGCGGGGTCGCCGGTCGTGCCCCACACCATGATGGGGGGCGAGCCCTGCGCCCGGTAGTTGGTGGGCACGGGATCGGGCGCCACGGGCAGGTGGGCGCAGGGCCGGTTGATGTTGGCCTGCACCGCGCCGGTCAGCGGCGCCGCGGCGGCGGCTTGCGCCACGATGTCCTCGAACGCCGCGCCCTGCGGCAGGGGCTGGTCCATGCACGTCGTCCAGACCGCCGGGCCGAGCGATTCGCTGTTCGCCAGTCCGGAGGCTTGCGCCCGCATGGGATCCCAGTCCGCCGGCGTCTGCGCCGCGGCGCCGATGGCGACGGCCAGGGACGGATAGGCCACCGGTTCGTAGATGCTCAGCACGGAGACCAGCGTCAGCCAGCCGGTGGAAAGCGGGATGGGCGTGCCCTTGTAATCCATCCGCGCCGGCGCGGCATGCGCCCGGGCCAGCATTTCCCTGAACTGCCCTTCGGCCTGGTCGCGCATCGGACATTGCCCGGCGTTGCCGGCGCACCAGGAGAAGAATCGCTCCAGCCCCCGGTTCCAGGAGACTGCCTGGTTCACCAGTATCGTGGTCCCGGACTGGGCGGGATTGACGACGCCGTCGATGATCATCGCGCGGATGTGCGAAGGATAGAGGTCGGCGTAGACGATCCCGACCTCGGTACCGTAGGACACGCCCAGGTAGGTCAGCCTGGCGTCGCCCAGGGCGCGGCGCAGCACTTCGACGTCGCGGACCACGTTCATCGTGCCCATCAGGGGGAAAACGGGGTCGTCGCGGCAGGTGCGGGCGTAGGCGGCCGCGGCGGCGTCGAGCGCCTTGGCGCCGACGGCGGTGGTGTCGCCCAGGTCGTGGGCGAAGTACGTCGCCAGCGCGCCGCCGCAGCGCAAGGCGGGCGCGTCCGGCGGCGAGCCGGTGGGACGGGTGTGGCCGACGCCGCGCGGATCGAAGCCGACGATGTCGAAGCGTTGCCGCACTTGCGCCGACAGCTTGCCGGCGAAGTCCGGGACGGCGCCGACGCCGGAGCCGCCCGGTCCGCCGGGTTCGATGACGAGCGAGCCTATCCTGTTCCGTGCGTCGTCGGCCGGCCGGCGGCGCAGGGCCAGGTCCAGGGTCTTGCCCTTGGGGTCCGCGTAGTCGAGCGGGACCCGGACCACGGCGCAGTCGTAGCGTTCGCCGTCGACCCGGGACGGCACGGTGCCGTCCGGAAAGACCGTTTCGCAAGCCCGCCAGTCGGGTGCGGCGACGGCCACGGTGGTGGCGGCCAGGTTCTTGCTCGCGGCCGTATCGCCCTCGTCCGAACCGCCACCGCAACCGGCCAAAAGAAGGGCGGCGACCGCCGCCGCCGCCCGGGGGTGGCCATGCCGGCCCCGGTGCCTCGTTCTTGTCCTTGCCATTGTCCCTGCCCCCATGCCTTGAACGCCCGACGCCCCTGCGGCGATCCCATCTTGCCAGTTGGGGCGGGGCTTGGCTAGGGCGGGCTCAGTCGATCTTCAACCCGATCTGCCGTATCAGCTTGCCCCAGCGCTCCTTCTCGGCGTGCGAGAAGCTGGCCATCTCGGCCGGGGTGGTGGGCATGGCCTCGATACCCAGGGCCTCGAAGCGCGCTTTTACCGGCGCCGATTGCAGCGCGCCCACCAGCGCCTGGTTCAGGCGGTCGATGGTGGCCTGCGGCGTGCCGGTGGGGACCGACAGACCCTGCCAGGCGAAGGCGACGAAGTCCTTCAGCCCTTCCTCCTGCAGCGTGGGCGTGTCCGGCAGCGACTCGATGCGCCGGGCGCTGGCGACGGCCAGCGGACGCAGCTTGCCGCCGGTGATGTAGGGGATGCCGCTGCCGCTTTCGACGAACATGAACGGGATCTGGCCGGCCATGATGTCCTGGATGGCCGGGGCCGCGCCGCGATACGGCACGTGCACGAGGTTCAGGCCGGTGCGCTCGCGCAGGAGTTCGGTGGCCAGGTGATGCGGCGTGCCGGGGCCGGGCGAACCGTAGCTGACGCCCTGTTGCTGGGTGCGGGCCCAGGCCATGAAGCCCTTGAAGTCCTTGATGGGCGAGTCGGCGCGCACGACCAGGATGAGCGGAAAGCGGACCAGCATGCCCACCGGGCGCAGGTCGCGCTCGGCATCGTAGGTGAGCTTGCTGTACAGGAAGGGGTTGGTGGCCAGGGTGGCGTAGTCGGCGGTGACCATGACGTGGCCGTAGTCCTTGGAACGGACGACATAGTCGGTGGCGATGTTGTGGGCCGCGCCCGGTTTGTTGACGACCACGATGCTCTGTTGCAGCGTGCGTCCCATGGCCTCGGCCAGCACGCGCGCGACGGTGTCGGTGCCACCGCCGGGCGCCATGCCGACGACCCATTCGATGGGCCTCGAGTCCTGGGCCCAGGCCAGCGGCGCCGTCAGCAGCAGTGCCGCAAGTCCGGCCATCGCCCTCGATAGTGCGCCACGCCGGGCGCGGTGGGGGGATTTCATCTGTCGTCTCCTTGGTGGTTGGGGGGCTCAGTACACGCTGCCCGCCGGCGGATCGGCGGAGGCGGCCGGAGGCTGCCCGGTCTTGAAACCTGCGGCCAGGCGGCGCGCGGCCTGGGCCAGCAAGGTGATGTCCACGCCCACGGCGACGAAGCGCGCGCCCATTTCCAGGTAGCGCCTGGCCAGCACCGGATCGGCCGACAGGATGCCGGCGGCCTTGCCCGCCGCCCGCACGGCGGCGATGCCGTCGGCGATGGCCCGCTGGACCTCCGGTTCGCCCGGCCGGCCGATGAACCCCATCGAGGCCGAGAGATCGGAGGGGCCGAAGAACACGCCGTCCACGCCCTCGGTGGCGGCGATCGCCTCGAGGTTGGCCAGCGCGGCCTTGGATTCCACCTGGACCAGCACGCACATCTCGTCGTCGGCGCGGTGCAGGTAGCCTTCCACGCCGTTCCAGCGCGAGGCGCGCGCCAGCGCGCTGCCGACGCCGCGGATACCGTGCGGTGGATAGCGCGTGGCGGCCACCATGCGCGCGGCCTGTTCGGCGGTCTCGACCATGGGCACCAGCAGGGTCTGGGCGCCGACGTCCAGGTATTGCTTGATCAGCGCGGGATCGCCGGTCACCGGCCGCACCACGGGATGGACCGGGTAGGGCGCCACGGCCTGCAATTGCGACAGCACCGTGCGTACGTCGTTGGGGGCGTGCTCGCAGTCGATCAGCAGCCAGTCGAAGCCGGCGCCGGCCAGCATCTCGGCGGCGCAGCCGTCGGCCAGGCCGACCCACAGGCCGATCTGCGGCGGACCATCGCGCAGCGCGCGCTTGAAGGTATTGATGGGCAGTTGCATGGCGGCTCCCGGCATCAGGCGATGCGAAAGGCGATGGAGCCCAGGGGCCCGTAGTCGGCATGGAAGGCATCGCCGGGCCGGGCGGGCACGGGGCGGGTGAACGAGCCCGCCAGCACGATCTGTCCGGCCTGCAGCGACTCGCCCCAGGGAGCCAGCTTGTTGGCCAGCCACGCGATGCCGTTGCCGGGGTGGTTCAGGACGGCGGCGGCGATGCCCGATTCCTCGATCACGCCGTTCTTGTAGAGCAGCGCGCCGACCCAGCGCAGATCCACCGCGTCGGGCCGGACCGGCCGCCCGCCCGTGACGATGCCGGCATTGGCGGCGTTATCGGAAATGGTGTCCACCACCTTGCGCGGCGCGCGTGTGTCGCGGTCGAACTGTTCGATGCGCGCGTCGATGATCTCGACGGCGGGCACGACGTAATCGGTGGCGGCCATCACGTCGAACAGCGTCACGCCTGGTCCGCGCAGGGGACGGCCCAGGATGAAGCCCAGCTCCACCTCGATGCGAGGCGCGATGAAGCGTTCGGCGGGGATGTCGGTGCCGTCGTGGAAGAACATGTCGTCCAGCAGAGTGCCGTAGTCGGGCTCGTCGATCTGGCTGGACAACTGCATGGCGCGCGAGGTCAGGCCTATCTTGTGGCCGCGCACGACGCGGCCTTCCTGGATCTTGGTACGGACCCAGGCGCGCGAGACGGCGTAGCCGTCCTCGATCGTCATGTCGGGGAAGCGCTTGGAGAAGTGTCCGACCTGGCTGCGGCTTTTCTCGGCCTGGTGCAATTCGGCCGCCAGCTCGGCGATGCGGGTTTCGCTAATCATGGAGGGTCATTTCCGGTTGAACAGGGGATGCAGGCTGCTGTGCTTGGCGTCGTAGACCTGGTCGCGGCTTTCGTCGACCTGGACCGTGATGCCGACCGGGCGGCGCGCCAGCAGCGGGTTCAGCGCATCGCGCAGCGTGGCGGCCAGCGCGTCGCCCACCGCCCGGTGCACCGCCGGGCTGCGGTCCGGCGCCATGCGCAGGTTGGCGTACAGGAAGCCATAGTCGCCCGCGCCGTCGGCGACGGCGGCATGCGCCGCCGGATAGGCCAGCACGCGGGTGCCGCCGGTGGGGAAGACCTGGCGGCCTTGCTCGTCGCGTTGGGCGATCAGGGTGTCGGCCAGCTTGCGGCACAGTGAGGGCATGTCGGCATCGCGCTCGATGTCCGGGCTGTAGAGCAGGACGAGGTGGGGCATGTCAGGTTCCCGGGGGCGTGTCGAGGAAGGTATCCGGCGGCAGCGGCGTCACCGGGAAGATGGCGTTGATCTGGCCGGTGCCGGAACTGCCGAAATAGGGGGTGACGATCTCCACCGGCTGGTCGTAGGCGGTCCAGCCCAGGGCGCCCAGCAGCATGGCCGTGTCGTGCATGCCGCCTTCGCCCCAGCACTTCTCGTTGTACATGGGCAGCATGGGGCAGAAGGTTCGCCAGTCTCCCCGTTCCCACAGTTCCACCACTCGCCGGTCCACCTGCTCCAGGAACGGATCCCATACCTTGTGCATGAACTCGGGCGCCATGCCGTTCTGCGCGAAATGGTGGCTGAGCGAGCCGCTGGCGAAGATGGCCACCGTGCCGTCGTAGCGTTCCTCGATCGCGCGGCGCACCGCCAGCCCCAGCCGGGCGCTGGCGGCCAGGTCGTGCCAGACGCACCATCCGGACATGCCCACGACCTTGAAGTGCCGGTCCGCGTTCATGTAGCGCATGGGAACCAGCGTGCCGTACTCCAGTTCAAGCGTGGTGGCGCTGTGCGCGCGAGTAGGCACGCCCATCTCGTTGGCGACGTCGGCGATCAGGTGGCCCAGTTCGGGGTTGCCGGGGTACTCGTAGGACAGGTTCTTGATGAAGTGCGGGAGCTCGTTGCTGGTGTAGCAGCCCGAGAAACGCGGCGCGCAATTGATGTGGTATTCACTGTTGACCAGCCAGTGGACGTCGAACACCACGATGGTGTCCACGCCCAGTTCGCGGCACCGCCGGCCGATCTCGACGTGCCCGTGGATGGCGGCCTGCCGGCAGCCCTTGTGCGGCCCGTCCAGTTCCGACAGGTACATGGACGGCACGTGGGTGATCTTGGCGGCCAGGGCGAGTGTTCCCATATCTGCTCCCGGCCTCGTCAGACGTCCACCGTGATGCCCGCGCGGCGCACCACCTCGGCGTATCGGGCGGTCTCGCTCTTGAGGAAGGCGTCGAACCGGTCCACCGATCCCGCCATCGACGCGATGCCGCCGTCGCGCATCGTCGCCTGGACCTTGGGGGCCTGCAGGCTGGCATTGATCGCGCCGTTGAGCTGCGCCACGATGGCATCCGGCACGCGCGCCGGCGCCAGCACGCCTTGCCACGAATTGGATTCCAGCGGCACGCCCTGTTCGGCCAGGGTCGGCACCTGCGGCGCGTACACGGAGCGTTCGGCCGTGGCCATGCCCAGCGCCACCAGCCGGCCGGCGTCCACGTGGCCGCGGAATTCCGGCCAGTTGCCGAACATCACCGTCACCTGCCCGCCCAGCAGGTCGTTCAGCGCCGGCGCCTGGCCCTTGTAGGGCACGTGCAGCAGGTCGATGCCGGCCTGCATCTTGAGCATCTCGCCCGCCAGGTGGGCCGAGGTGCCGTTGCCGAAGGAGGCATAGCTGAGCGAGCCGGGCGCCTTGCGCGCGGCGGCGACGAGGTCCGCCAGATTGCGCAGGCCGCTCTTGGGGTTGGCCGCCAGCACGTGTTCGGACATGCCCATCAGCGCCACCGGACGCAGGTCGGCGGGGTCGTAGGGCAGCTTTTTCACCAGCGAGGTGTTGGCGCAGAAGCTGTTGGCCACGGTGATCAGGGTGTAGCCGTCGGGGGCGGACTTGGCCGCGGCTTCCACGCCCACGACCGTGCCGGCCCCCGGCTTGTTCTCGACGATGAAGGATTGCCCCAGTTGGCGGCCCAGCTCGGCCGCGACCAGCCGCGTGACCACGTCGGTCGTGCCGCCGGGCGTGAACGGCACGATGATGCGCACCGCCCGGTTCGGATAGGACGATTGCTGGGCGCGCGCGCCGCGCAGGGCGAGGCCCGACAGGGCGCCGCCCGCCGCAAGCCGGAGCAGGGCGCGGCGGGACACGGGGAGGGGGGCTTGGGTCATGTCGTCTCCTGGTTGTCGTGGGTGCGCCGGGACTCAACGGCCCCAGTGCGGGATGTGATGGTCGGTGATCGAGACGCAGACGTTCTTGGGCTCCAGGAAGACCTCGTAGCTCCAGGTGCCGCCCTCGCGGCCGGTGCCGGAGGCCTTGGTGCCGCCGAAAGGCTGGCGCAGGTCGCGCACGTTCTGGCTGTTGACGAAGCACATGCCGGCCTCGATGGCCGCCGCCACGCGATGGGCGCGCGCGAGGTCCCGGGTCCACACGTACGACGACAGCCCATAGCGGATGTCGTTGGCCAGGCGGATGGCGTGGGCCTCGTCGTCGAAGGGGATCAGGCAGGCGACCGGACCGAAGATCTCGTCCTGCGCGATCTTCATGTCGTTGCCAACGTTGCCGAACACCGTGGGGCGCACGAAGTTGCCGGCGCGGACCGCCGCGGGAAGATCGGGCGCGTCCAGCCCGCCGGCCAGGAGTTCCGCTCCTTCGTCCTGGCCCAGTTCGATGTAGCGGCGGACCTTGGCCAGGTGGTCGCGGGAGATCATGGGACCGACGATGGTGCCGGCATCGAGCGGGTCGCCCACGGTGATGCGCGCGGCGCGGGCCGCGAACTCCTCCGCGAAGCGGCGGTAGATCGACCGCTGGACCAGGATGCGCGAGCCGGCGGTGCAGCGTTCGCCGTTGTTCGAGAAGATCATGAATACGGCCGCGTCCATTGCCCGTTCCCAGTCGGCGTCCTCGAACACGACGAAGGGGCTCTTGCCGCCCAGTTCCATCGAGAACTTCTTCAGGCCCGCGGACTGGATGATGCGGTTGCCGGTGGCGGTGCTGCCGGTGAACGATATGGCGGCGACGTCCGGGTGGCGCACCAGCGCCTCGCCCGCCGTCCTGCCATAGCCGTGCACCACGTTCAGCACGCCTGGGGGCACGCCGGCCTCGAGCGCGAGCTGCCCCAGCCGCCACGCGGTGATGGGCGAGAGCTCGCTCATCTTCAGCACGGCGGTATTGCCGAAGGCCAGCGCCGGCGCGATCTTCCAGGTGGCCGTCATGAACGGCACGTTCCACGGGGAGATCAGCGCGCATACGCCCACGGGATGGTAGAGCGTGTAGTTCAGGTGCGTGGGCGTGGGATAGGTGTGGCCGTCCACCCGCGTGCACATCTCGGCGAAGTAGCTGAAGTTGTCGGCGGCGCGCGGCACCAGCTGCTTGCCGGTCTGGGCGATGACCTGGCCCGTGTCGCGCGTTTCCCAATCGGCCAGCTCGGGCACGTGGCGCTGGATCAGTTCTCCCAGCTTGCGCATGATGCGGCCGCGATCGGCGGCGGGAGTGGCGGCCCACCGGGGAAAGGCGGCCCGGGCCGCCGCGACGGCAGCCCGGACCTCGGCTTCGCCGCCCGAGGCGACGGTGGCCAGCACGGACTGGTCGGCCGGGTTGACGGTGTCGAAGGCCTGGTCGCTGTCGACCTCGCGGCCATCGATCAGGTGGGAAATGTGCAGGGACATGATGGAGTCCTGTTGAACGGCGGAAAGGAAGTTCAGCGGCCGAACACGTCGTCGCCCACGATGGTGTTGCGCAGGCTGCCGATGCCGTCTATCTCGGTGATGACTTCGTCGCCGGGCTTGACGTCGACCACGCCGTCCGGCGTGCCGGTCAGGATGACGTCGCCGGGGGCCAGGGTCATGAAGCCGCTCAGGTATTCGATCAGCGCGGGGATGTCGAACACCATGTCGCGGGTGTTGCCCTGCTGTGTGACGACGCCATTGACCAGGGTGCGCAACGCCAGCGCATGCGGGTCGGGCACGTCGGCCGCGTCGACGAACCAGGGGCCAAGCACGGTGCACGTGTCGCGGTTCTTGACGCGCAGGTTGGGGCGGTACCAGTTTTCCAGGTAGTCGCGGATGGCGTAGTCGTTGGCCACGGTGTAGCCGGCCACGTAATCCATGGCGCAGTCGCGGCGGACGCCGGCGGCGCTGCGGCCGATGACCACGGCCAGCTCGCACTCGTAGTGCATGAAGGTGGCGTCGGCCGGGCGGCGCGTGTGCCCGCGATGGCCGATCAGCGCGCCCGGCCCCTTCAGGAAGGCCAGCGGTTCCTGCTGGGCGCCGAAGCTGAGTTCCTTGGCATGCTCCGCGTAGTTCAGGCCGAGCGCGACGATGGTGCCCGCCTCGAACGGCGGCAGCCAGACGACGTCGTCGTGCAGGACGATGCGGCCGTCCGCCAGGCGCAGCCGGCTGTCGTCGTAAGGCGTGGCGGTGTGGATGGCGCCGGAGTAGGCGACGCGGGCGGTCTTCATGCCGAACCTCCCTGGACCGACGCGCGGACGACCGGGTTCTCGAGCCGGCCGACGTTCTCGATCTCGATGGCCACGCGCTGCCCGCCGTGCGCCAGCGGTCCGTCGAAATCGCCCGGCCAGGGCAGGCCGGTCAGCAGGACGTCGCCTGGCTGCAGGGTCATGAAGTCGGTCACGTCGGCGATGAGCTGGGGCAGGGGCCGCAGGAAGCCCCGGGTGCTCGACCGCAGGCGCAGGGCGCCGTCTATCCAGACGCGCAGATCGAGCGCGTCCGGATTGCCGACCTGCCGCGCCGCGCGCACCCAGGGGCCCATGGGGCAGAAGCCGTCGCGTACGCGCAGCCGCAGCGACGGCCGGTAGAACTCGCGGTGGGGAAGGGTGACGTCGTTGACCACGGTATAGCCGGCCACGTAGTCCAGCGCGTCGCCGGGGGCGACGCGGCAGGCGGTGCGGCCGATGACCGCGCCCAGCGCTGCGCCTACCTGGACGGCCTCGGCACCGGGCGGGAGCGGGATGGCGCGGCCATGGCCCAGGTGCGTGTTGCGAGGCTTGATGTAGAGCACGGGGGCCTTGGGGGCTGCCTTGTAGGGCGGGGCCAGGACCCGGTCTCCCATCGCGGCCAGCGCCGCCGGGTCGTTGTGCAGCACGCCGTAGACCGTGCCGGCCATGGGGGGCCGCGCCGGCTCGCCCGTGGCCAGGGCATCGCATGCCCGCGCGTGGGGAAGGTCGAGCGGCAGCGGGGCGCCCGCGGCGTGGAACAGCGTGTCCTCGATGAACAGCCTCATGCGGAGGTCTCCCTGGTTTCGTTCTTGTCGCATCGCCGATGGCTGGATTTAATCACTAACATGTTAGTGAAGTCAATTTGCGCGCGTCATCGGGGGACCCGTATTTACCCCGGTGATAACATTGGCTGGTCCCCAATCCGGTGTGCGCTCGCGCGCGCCTTTCACCGCATGCCGCCAGCCCCTTTCCGCCATCGCAATCTTCCGCTCATGATGCTCCAGGCGCGCGAGGCCCTGATGGCCCAGTTCCGGCCCTATCTGCAGGAGCAGGGATTGACCGACCAGCAATGGCGCATCGTTCGCGCGCTGTACGACAGCGGCGAGCTCGAACCCAGGCAACTGGGCGAGTGCTGCCAGATATCCAGCCCGAGCATCACGGGCGTGCTGGCCAGGATGGAGGAGATGGGTTTGATCGCGCGCCAGCCGGTCCCGGGCGACCGCCGCCGGCTGCGCGTGTCCCTGACCGCGCAGGGCAAGCGCATCGCCAAGGCCATCGCGCCCAAGGTGGAAGCCAAGTACCAGGAACTGGAAGCGCTGCTGGGCGTCGAGGCCATGCGTCGCGCCTACGACGTGCTGGATGGCCTGCTGGCCGGCTTGCGGGACGGAGACGGCGAGCCGCCCGGACGCCGTTGAACCGCTCGCCCGGCGCCGCCGGGGATCAGGTGCCCCCTATGTTGCGCATCAGCCCGCCGTCCACGAAGTAGCTGCTGCCCGTGACGTAGCTGGCCTCGTCCGAGGCCAGGAAGAGGACGACGTTGGCCACTTCCTGCGGGTCGCCCGGGCGGCCCAGCGGAATCTGCGCAGCCGATTCGCGCGCCTGGGCCGGATCCTTCAGGCGATCCTGCGTCATGGGCGTGGCGATCATGCCGGGGGCGACATTGTTGATGCGGATGCCGCGCGGCGCCAGTTCCAGGGCCAGCGTCCGCGTGACCGAGCGCAAGCCCGCCTTGGCCGCGTCGTAGGACGCGCTGCCGGGCAGGGAAATTTCTTCATGCACCGACGTAATATTTATGATGGCGCCCCCTCCCTCGGACTGCATGTGGCGCGCGGCGGCCTGGCACAGCAGCCAGGGCGACACAAGATTGATGTTCAGCATCCACGAGAACTCGTCGGGCGGGATCTCCAGCGAGTTCTGGCGCGAGGATCCGGCGCCGGCGTTGTTCACGAGCACGTGCAGGCCTCCCATTTTTTCGAACGCCTGTTCGAAGAAGGCCTGCGTCTTGGAGGGATTCGAGAAATCCGCCTGCAGGATCTCGGCGCGCCGTCCCGCCGCGCGCACCTGCGAGGCCGTGGCGCGCGCGCCTTCCTCGTCCCGGTGATAGTGAACCAGCACGTCGGCGCCTTCCCGGGCGAACGTCGCGGCCACGGCCTGGCCGATGCCGCTGTCGGCGCCGGTCACCCAAGCTATCTTGTCCTGGAGTTTCATGTCGTTTCCCTGATCGTGTGCGGGAGCCGCTACGGACGCAAGCCGCATGCCGGCCCCGTGCCGCCGGGCCGAAGAGTGTTGTAAAAAAGCCGTTTCGCCGATCCGGGCGGGGCGCCGGCGCTAAGATACGCGCCACCTCCGAACAAACGCGTCGCGTCGAACGCCGGTTCGCCACTCCCTTGGCCATGTCCACCGCCACTCCCCGCATGCCCCTGATCGATGCGATCAAGGCCGTCGCCTGCCTGTCCATCGTGCTTCATCACCTGGCCTTCTACGGCCCCATGTCCGACATCGCCCACCCCCTCATGCCGCGCGTGCTGGATGCGCTGATGCATTACGGCAGGATGGCCGTCATGGCGTTCTTCGTGGTGTCGGGATTCCTGGCCGCCCGCGCCTTCGCCCCGGCGGGCGTGTCACGGGTGGAGCAGCCCCTGGCGGTGATCAAGCGGCGGTATTTCCGGCTGGCCGTGCCCTTCATGGCGGCGCTGGTGCTGGCCATGGCCTGCGCCGCGCTGGCGCGGGCCTGGATGCAGCACGATTCCATCCCGGACTCGCCCACGGCGCCGCAACTGGCGGCCCACATGCTGCTCAGCAACGGCCTGCTGCGCCAGGAGTCGCTGTCGGCCGGCGTCTGGTACGTGGGCATCGACTTCCAGCTGTTCAGCGTCATGGCGCTGCTGCTGGGACTGTCGCGCTGGATCAGCCTGCGCCGCCCCGCCTGGGGGTGGCTGGGCGCCGCGGCGATAGGCGGGCTGACGCTGGCGTCGCTGTTCGTCTTCAACCGCAATCCCTATTGGGACGAGACCGCGCTCTATTTCTTCGCCTACTACGGCCTGGGATGCTGCGCCTACTGGCTGACCGGCCGTCCCAAGGGCGGCCTGCTGCTGGTGGCCATGGCGGGGGTGGTGGCCGCGGCGCTGGCCACGGACTTCCGCGAACGCATCGTCGTGGCGGCGGCCATCATGCTGCTGCTGGGGGCGGCCCGCCAGGCGGGCTGGCTCGAGACCGTCGGCGTGCCGGATTTTCTGAGCCGGCTCGCGCGCATCTCCTATTCGGTGTTCCTGGTGCATTTCCCGCTGTGCCTGGTGGTCAGCGCGCTGGTGTTCCGCTTCTATCCGGAACAGGCCGGCATCAACGCCCTCGGCATGGGGGTGGCGGTGCTCGTCAGCTTGGCCGGCGGCGCCGCCTTCCATCGGCTGGTCGAGAGCCGGACGCTGGATCCGGTGGCGCGGCGCGCCGTCGTCGCGCTGTTCGCCGTGGGCGGTGCGCTGGCGGTCTACGCGCGGCTCTAGACCAGCCTCGGCCCGGGGCGATGGCGCCGGGCTCCGGCGGCCGAGGTCAGTCCCGCTTCCTTCTCGAAATCCGCGCCCTGGCTCTGGACCTGGGTATAGGCGTGCTCGCGGAAAAGGTTCTCGGCCCGGTCGGCCTGCCCGCTTTCTATGGCGGTGACGATGGCGTGATGCTGCCGGTGGGCGTAGAACAGGAAATTGAACATCATGTCCCGGCTCTGCGTGTCGAACGCCAGCGTGAGCGGGTCGGTGAACGGCACGATGTTGCAGCGGCTGACCAGGCTGGCCAGCAGCGGCATGTCGGCGCCTTCCAGGATCAGCGTATGGAAGCGCGCGTTCATTTCCGCGTAGCGGATCTCGTCGTCGTCCGACAGGCGGCGGTCGGTGAAGATGCGATCGCCCTGGCCCAGGCAGTCCTTGAGTTCGGCCAGCAGTTCGGCGCTGGCGCCGTTGGTGGCCAGCGCGCGCGCCGCCAGCCCCTCCAGCGCGGCACGCACGTGCAGGGCCTCCGTGCTTTCGCGGGCGGAAAAGGCGCGCACCGCGAAGCCGCGGGCGCCGGACGGCACCAGCAGCCCTTCCTGGGCGAGCGCGGGCAACGCCTGGCGCACGGGCGTGCGCGAGGTGCCCAGCCGTTCGGCCAGGTCGGCTTCCCGGACCCGTTCTCCCGGCGCGAGTTCGCCCCGGAGGATCATTTCACGAATATGCAGCATGGTGGTGGTCTGCTGCATGCGTGCTCCCTGAGTGATGAATGCGGCTGCCTCGCGGCTGGCGAGGTGGATGCAAGTATAAGACCCGTTTGGGATCCCGTATTGGATCCCAAGTCGCCATCTAGACCCCGAAAAAACCCTTTATTGCTTTATTTTGGGATCCCATATAATCTGCGCTACGCACAAAAAGGGTCGCGTGGCGCATGGCGGCGAAGACGCGCCGGCCTCATTCGATACGGAGTACATCATGGCAAGAATCATCGGCGGCATCGGCAGCTCGCACGTGCCGACCATAGGCGTCGCCTACGACAAGGGCAAGCAGAACGATCCGGCCTGGGCGCCGCTGTTCGACGGCTACAAGCCGGTGGCTGCCTGGCTGGCCGAGAAGCAGGCCGACGTGCTGGTGTTCTTCTACAACGACCACTGCACGACCTTTTTCTTCGACATGTATCCCACGTTCGCGCTGGGGGTGGGCGAACGCTTTCCCATCGCCGACGAGGGCGCGGGCCTGCGCAACCTGCCCGCCATCCGTGGCAACGTCGATTTCCAGGCCCACATCGCCGAGTCCCTGGTGAACGACGAGTTCGACATCACCGTCTTCCAGGACAAGCCCATCGACCACGGCTGTGCGTCGCCGCTGCCGCTGCTCTGGCCGCACCAGCCCGACTGGCCGGGCACCGTGGTGCCCGTCGCGATCAACGTGCTGCAGTATCCGCTGCCCACGGCGCGCCGCTGCTATCGCCTGGGGCAGGCCGTGCGCCGCGCGGTGGAATCCTATCCCGAGGACCTGAAGGTGGTGGTGGTGGGCACCGGCGGCCTGTCCCACCAGGTCCATGGCGAGCGCACCGGCTTCAACAATACCGAGTGGGACATGGAGTTCCTGCGCCTGCTGGAAGAAGATCCCGAAGCCTTGATGCGGATGAAACACGCCGACTACGTACGCCTGGGCGGCGCCGAGAGCGTGGAGCAGATCATGTGGCTGTCCATGCGGGGCGCGCTGGGCACCGGCCCGCTGCGCAAGCTGCACCAGAACTATTACCTGGCCACCACCACCGCGATGACCGTGGTGCTGTACGAGGAAGGCGAGCCCATCGCCCGGCAGACCAGTCCGGCCGCCGCGGCCGTGGCCTGAGGAGCATCCGATGAATCCGCAACTCGAAGGCATCGAGCAGATCCCGGGCACCTACGCGTTCGACCTGCGCGTCAGCAACCGCACGCTGAAGATCAACCGCTTCTTCTGGAACATGATAGGCGCCGACTGGCGTGACCGCTTCGTGGCCGACGAGGAAGGCACGATGGATGCGGCCGGGCTCACGGAAGAGGAAAAGGCGCTGGTGCGCGCCCGCGACTGGCTCGGCCTCATCCGGCACGGCGTGAACTTCTTCGTGCTCGAGAAATTCGGCCGGGTCGTCAAGAAAACCAACCTCGAGATCTACGCCATCATGCGGGGCGAGAGCTTCGAGGCGTTCATGAAGACGAGACGGGTGCCGGACGCCAGGTAGAGGTCCCCCCGTACGCGCTTCGCGCGCCCAGCATGGTGAGCCCCCAGCCGCTACGCGGCAGCCCCCCGAGGGGGCCGGGACCCGCCTTGGGGCGGCCCGGCGCTGGGTCCCGTGGGGGCGGCACTGGCGGACCAGCGGAGCCGGATCCACTGTGCCTTAGCTACACCATTACATCGCAACACCACCGACGATAGGCGCAGCGCGCCAAGGAGAGAGACTATGCGAATCGCGAAACGCGTGGCGGGGCTGCTGTGCGCGGCCGCTGCCGTGACGGCGGCGGGAACGGCCGCCGCGGCGGAGATCAAAGTCGGACTGCTGAGCCAGTTCTCGGGCGCCTACACCTGGTGGGGCCGGGAATATCAGCGCGGCGTGGACCTGTACCTGGCGCAGCACGGCGGCAAGTTCGGCGAACATACCGTCACGGTGCTGTCGCGCGACGAGGCCGGATCCAATCCCCAGCGCGCGCGCCAGTTGTCGCAGGAACTGGTGGTGCGCGACAAGGTGCAGTACCTGATCGGCGGCGTCTTCACGCCCACGGTACTGGGCGCGGTCGATGTCATCAACCAGACCAAGACGCCCTACGTCATCCTGAACTCGGGCACCTCCAGCGTGACCGACAAGTCGCAATACTACGTGCGCGCCGGCTTCACGCAGTGGACGGTCAGCATCCCGCTGGTGCAGTGGGCCTATGACCAGGGCATGAAGAACGCCGTGATCCTGGCGGCGGACTACGCCCCCGGGCACGACGCGCTGCAAGCCTTCGGCCAGACCTTCACCAAGCTGGGCGGCAAGGTGGTGGGCGAGATCAAGGTGCCCATGGGCACCATCGATTTCTCCAGCTACCTGCAGCGCGTGCGCGATCTCAAGCCGCAGGCCGTATTCATGTTCATGCCGGTGGGCCCCATGTCGGCCGGCATGATCCGCAGCTTCAAGGAGCGTGAACTGGACAAGGCCGGCATCACGCTGCTGGTGACCAACGAAGCCCAGGAAGAGGACATCGCCCCGATCGGCGACGCGGCGCTGGGCCTGACCTCGGCGCTGCATTACTCGCCCTACCTGGACACGCCCCTGAACAAGGAATTCGTGACCGCCTACAAGGCCAAGTATGGCAAGGACGAGCTGCCGAGCGTGGCGTCGGTGGCGGCCTATGACGGCATGCGGCTGATCGACCAGATGGTACGCGCCACCAACGGCGCGAAGGACGGCGACAAGGCCATGGCCGCCATCAAGGGCTACAAGTGGGATAGCCCGCGCGGCCCGGTCAGCATCGACCCGCGCACCCGCGAAATCGTCCAGAACGTCTACATGCGCAAGGTCGAGAAGATCGACGGCAAGCTCGGCAACAAGGTGTTCCATACCTATCCCGCCGTGAAAGATCCCTGGCACGAAATCAACAAGTGATTCCCCGCGCGGACGCGGCCCCGGCGCCGCGTCCGCCCCATCCCTTCCTCGCGCCGGATGACGCATGACATCGACGCTCGCCACTTTCCTGAGTCTTGCCGTGGACGGTATCGCCTACGGCATGATGCTGTTCCTCATCTCGGTCGGCCTGACCATCACGCTGGGCGTGATGCGCGTGGTCAACCTGACGCATTCGGCCTTCGCCATGATCGGGGGCTACATCGCGCTCTGGTTCATCCAGCGCGCGGGCGTCCATTTCTTCCTGGCCGTGCCGCTGGCGGTCGTGGCCACGATGGCCATCGGCGCGCTGCTGGAACGCACGCTGTACCGCTGGGTCTACGGCACCCACGGACTGGGCCAGTTGCTGATGACCATCGGCCTGACCTTCGTCATCACGGCCATCGTCAAGAACCTGGCCGGCACGCAGCTGCAATCCCTGCCGCTACCATCTTCGCTGCAGGGCAACTTCAGCGTGGGGCCGCTCAACCTGTCGGTCTATCGCGCCTTCCTGATCGTGGCCAGCGCCGCCGTCGCGCTCGCGCTGTGGCTGGGTATCGAACGCACGGCTTTCGGCGCGCGCCTGCGCGCCGCGGTCGACAACCAGCGCATGGCGCGCTGCGTGGGCATCAACGTGCCGGCGGTGTTCTCGGTCACGTTCGCCATCGGCTGTGGGCTGGCGGCGCTGGGCGGCGCGCTGGGCAGCCCCATGCTGCCGCTCGAGCCCTACTATGGCCTGAAGTATCTGGTCATCGTGCTGATCGTGGTGGCCGTGGGCGGCCTGGGCAGCCTGCGCGGCTCGCTGTACGCGGCCCTGCTGCTGGGCCTGATCGACACATTGGGCCGCTACTACCTGCCCGCGCTGGGCGCTTTCGTGATCTACCTGGCGGTGCTGGCGATTCTGCTGGTGCGCCCCCGTGGCCTCGTGGCGAACTGATCATGACGACACCTTCCCTGAACTCATCCGTCGCGCGCGCGTTCTCGCGCCATCGCTACAACCTGCTGGACCTGGTGCTGCTGGGCGCGGCGGTCGCGACCTTCTTCCTGGCCGACCTGTACCTGGCCCTGGCCACCGCCGTGCTGATCATGATCGTGTTCGCGCTGTCGCTGGACATCGCGCAGGGCTACGGCGGCATCGAGACCCTGGGCCACGCGGCCTTCTTCGGCACCGGCGCCTATGCCGCCGGCCTGTACGCCATGCACGTCTCGTCCGAGCCGATCTCTGGCCTGTTCGTGGGCATGGCGGCGGCCGCCGTCGTGGGGCTGCTGTCCGGCCTGGCGGTGCTGCGCACCGCGGGTCTGACCCAGATCATGCTGACCCTGGTCTGCGCGACGCTGCTGCTGGAGCTGGCCAACGTGGCCAAGCCGCTCACCATGGGCGACGACGGCCTGACCGGCTATTCGATCGCCCCGGTGCTGGGCCTGTTCCAGTTCGACATCGAAGGCCGCACCGCCTATTGGTATGCGCTGGCCGTGCTGGTGCTGGTCTATGTCTTTTGCAAGTTCCTGGTCAGCTCGCCGCTGGGTCTCACCGCGCAGGGCGTGCGCGAGAACCCGACGCGCATGGCGCTGCTGGGCGTGCCGGTGCGCCGGCGCCTGCTGACGCTGTATGCGATCTCGGCCGCGCTGGGCGGGGCCGCGGGCGCGCTGTCGGCGCAGGTCAACAACATCGTCGGGCTGGACAGCCTGGGCTTCACCATGTCGGCCAACGTGCTGGTCATGCTTGCGCTGGGGGGCACGGGCCGGCTGTACGGCGCCTTCCTGGGGGCCATCGTCTTCATGCTGCTGGCCGACCGCGCGGCGGCGCTGGACCCGACCAACTGGCTGGCGGCGCTGGGCGTGCTGCTGATCGTCGTGGTGCGCTTCGCGCCCACCGGGCTGTCGGGCTGCCTGGCCCGGTGGACGAGCAGGGGGGGCGCGCAATGAGTAACCCTCCGCTGCAACTCGTGGGCTTGTGCAAGCAGTACGGCGCGCTGAGCGTGACCCGCGACGTGAACCTGACGCTGGAGGCGGGCGCGCGCCACGCGCTGATCGGCCCCAACGGCGCCGGCAAGAGCACGCTGGTGCACCAGATCACCGGCGTGATCCGGCCCAATGCGGGCAAGGTCCTGCTGGAGGGCAGGGACGTCACCGCCATGCCGGCCGAGAAACGCGTCAAGCTCGGGCTGGCGCGAACCTTCCAGATCAACTCGCTGTTCAACCACCTGACCGTCGCCGAGAACATCGGCCTGGCGCTGTCCGCGCATCGCGGCCTGGACGGCCGTATCGGGCGGCCGTTGCCGGCGCGCCCGGCATTCGTCCAGGAAGCGGTGGAATGCCTGCGCGAACTGGGGCTGCTCGACCTGGCGGGCAAGCGGGTGAGCGAACTGGCCTACGGCCAGCGCCGCCAGATCGAGATCGCGCTGGCCCTGGCGCTCAAGCCCCGGGTACTGCTGCTGGACGAGCCGGTGGCGGGCGTGCCGTCCACCGAGGGCAAGCGTCTGTTCGAACTCTTGGAGCGCCTGCCGCAGGACGTCGCCGTGCTGGTGATCGAGCACGACATGAGCCTGGTGTTCCGTTTCGCGCGGCGCATCACCGTGCTGGTCGAGGGAGCGGTACTGCTCGAGGGCGGCGTGGACGAGGTCCGGACGGATCCGCGCGTGCGCGACGTCTACCTGGGCAAGCGGGGGCATCATGACTGAACGAGTATTGGAACTGCGCGACCTGTGCGCCGGCTACGGCGAGACCGTGGTGCTGGAGGACGTGTCGCTGCACGTGGACGCCGGCGAGGCGCTGGCGCTGCTGGGCCGCAACGGCGTGGGCAAGACCACGCTGCTGACCACCCTGCTGGGCCTGAACACGGTGCACGGCGGCAGCGTGCGTTACGTGGGCCAGGACATCGCCGCCTGGCCGGCGCACGTGCGCGCGCGCAAGGGCCTGGGGCTGGTGCCGCAGGAGCGGGAGATCTTCCCGTCGTTGACCGTGCAGGAGAACCTGACCGTGGCGGCGACGGCGGGAACCTGGACCCTGGAGCGGGTGTACGAATTGTTTCCGCGTCTGGCGCAGCGGCGGCGCAACCTGGGCTACCAGTTGTCGGGCGGCGAACAGCAGATGCTGGCGATCGGCCGCGCGCTGATCGGCAACCCCAGGGTGCTGCTGCTGGACGAACCCTTCGAAGGGCTGGCGCCGGTGATCGTCGATGCGCTGGTCGAGGCGTTCGGCAAGCTGCGCGAGGGCGGCGCGCTGTCCATCGTGCTGGTCGAGCAGCATGCCGAACTGGCGCTGGACCTGACCGAGCGCGCCGTGGTGCTGGATCGGGGACGCATCGTCTGGCAGGGCGCCAGCCCCGATCTGCGCGGCGATCCGGAGCGGCTGGCGTCGTTGATAGGTTTGGAGGAAGTGCAATGAGCAGTCTGTCGAATCCGCCCCTGGTGCTGCTGCCGGGCCTGCTGTGCGATGCCGCTGTCTGGGAAGGGCAGCGCGCGCGCTTCGGCGCGCAGTGCGAATGCCAGGTGCCCGACTATGGCACGCTGGATACGCTCACGGCGATGGCCGAGCACGTGCTGCGGCATGCGCCGGCCGAGCGGTTCAACCTGGCCGGCCATTCCATGGGCGGGCGCGTCGCCCTGGAGGTCACGCGCCTGGCGCCGCAGCGCGTGCTGCGCCTGGCGTTGATGGATACCGGCTACCAGGGCCTGGCCAAGGGCATCGCGGGAGAGTCCGAGCGCGCCGGGCGGCTGGCGCTGCTCAAGACCGCGCGCGAATCGGGCATGCGCGAAATGGGGCGGGTCTGGGCACGCGGCATGGTGCATCCCGACCGGCTGGACGGCCCGGTGTTCGAGGCCGTGCTGGACATGATCGAGCGCCGTACCCCCGAGGTGTTCGAAGCGCAGATCCATGCCCTGCTGAACCGGCCCGACGCCTCGGGCCAACTGGCGGGCATCGCCTGCCCGACGCTGGTGCTGTGCGGGCGGCAGGACACCTGGAGCCCCTTGTCGCGCCACGAGACGCTGGCCGCCGCGATCCCGGGCGCGACGCTGGTCGCCATCGAGGACGCCGGCCACATGACCACGATGGAGCAACCCGGCGCGGTCAACGAAGCCCTCGCGCAATGGCTGGGGTCGGAGGTTCGCCACTGATTTCGCAACCCTTCGCGCGGGGCCGGCTCGCGGCCCGCGGCGCGAAGTCATCACAGAGGAGACTCACATGTCGTCCAATCGCGGTGTCGTCTACGTAGGTCCAGGCAAGGTAGAGGTGCAAGGCATCGCCTTCCCCAAACTGGTGAATCCGGCCGGCAAGTCCATCGAGCATGGAGTCATCCTCAAGGTTCTCTCCACCAACATCTGCGGTTCGGACCAGCACATGGTGCGGGGGCGGACCACCGCGCCGGCGGGACTGGTGCTGGGCCACGAGATCACCGGCGAGGTGCTCGAGGCCGGGCGCGACGTCGAGACCCTGAAGAAGGGCGACATCGTCTCGGTGCCGTTCAACGTGGCATGCGGCCGCTGCCGGCTGTGCAAGGAACAGCAGACCGGCGTCTGCCTGAACGTCAATCCCTCGCGCGCCGGCGGCGCGTACGGCTACGTCGACATGGGCGGGTGGATAGGTGGGCAGGCCGAATACGTCATGGTGCCGTACGCCGACTTCAACCTGTTGAAGTTTCCCGACCGCGACCAGGCCCTGGCCAAGATCCGCGACCTGACCTGCCTGTCGGACATCCTGCCGACCGGGTATCACGGGGCGGTCACGGCGGGCGTGGGGCCGGGCAGTACGGTGTACGTGGCCGGCGCGGGGCCGGTGGGCCTGGCCGCCGCCGCCTCGGCCCGCCTGCTGGGCGCGGCGGTGGTGATCGTCGGTGACGTGAACCCCGCGCGGCTGGTGCACGCGCGCAAGGTGGGCTTCGAAACCGTGGACCTCTCGCAGGATGCGTCGCTGGGCGATCAGATCGCGCAGATCCTGGGCGTACCCGAGGTGGACAGCGCCGTCGACGCGGTGGGCTTCGAGGCCCGGGGGCATGGACACGAGGGTGCTCGCCACGAGGCGCCGGCCACCGTGCTCAATTCGCTGATGGAAGTCACGCGCGCCGCCGGCAAGATCGGCATTCCCGGCCTGTACGTGACGGACGATCCCGGCGGCGTCGACAAGGCCGCCCAGCACGGTTCGCTCAGCATCCGCCTGGGCCTGGGCTGGGCCAAGTCGCACAGCTTCTTCACGGGCCAGACGCCGGTGATGAAGTACAACCGTGCGCTGATGCAGGCCATCCTGTGGGACCGCATCAAGATCGCCGAGGTCGTCGGCGTGGAAGTCATCACGCTGGACGAGGCGCCCAAGGGCTATGCCGAATTCGACGCCGGCGCGCCCAAGAAATTCGTCATCGATCCGCACGGCCAGTTGCCCAAGGCCGCCTGACCGTCCTGGACGCGGGCTCGCGCCCGCGTTTCCTCCACCCTAGGGAATGTACCGAGGCCCACGGCGCCCGCCAACGATTGACGTTGGGGGCGCCGTGTTTCATTATTCTCCTGCAATTCACCAAAAGGTGAATTAAGCGCGAACGGCTGGTCCGGCGTTCGTGCCGCACCGGTCGCATGCGTATAAAGACACCGCACCAGGAGACAACCATGAACTTCGTCCGCGCCGCAGCACTCGCTCCGGTATCGTGCCTGATCGCCCTGGCCCACGCGCCGGCCGGTGCCCAGGATGCCGCCTACCCGACCAAGCCCATCCGCGTGATCGTGCCGTTCACGGCGGGCAGCACGACCGACATCATCGCCCGCGCCATCACCGACAAGCTCGGCGCCAGCCTGGGCCAGCCGGTGGTGGTCGAGAACCGGGCCGGGGCCGGCGGCACCATAGGCGCGGCCCAGGTCGCCCAGGCCACGCCCGACGGCTACACGATCCTGATCCACTCCTCGTCGCATACGGTCAACCCGTCCACCTTCGCCAAGCTGCCTTTCGACACGGTGAAGGACTTCGCCGGCGTGACACCGATCTCGACGCTGCCCAACGTGCTGGTGATCGCGCCGTCCAAGAACATCAAGTCCTTGTCGCAACTGCTGTCCACCGCGCGCAGCCGCCCGGGCACGCTCAACTACGCATCGTCGGGCACCGGCAGCGCCACGCACCTGAACGCCGAGCGCTTCCGGCTGCAGGCCAAGATCGATGCCACGCACATCCCCTTCAAGGGATCGCCCGAGGCTGTCGCCGAGGTCATCAGCGGCCGCGTCGATTATTACTTCTCGCCGGTGGCGCCGGTCATCGGCCAGATCAAGGAAGGCCACCTGGTGCCGCTGGCGGTCGGGTCGCCGCGCCGCTCCAGCATCCTGCCCGACGTGCCGACCACCGCGGAAGCGGGCGTGCCGGGATCGGAGTTCAACTTCTGGATAGGCATGATGGTGCCGTCCAAGACGCCGCGCTCCATCGTCAACAAGCTGCAGGCCGAGGTCGCCAAGGCGCTGGCCACGGAAGAAGTCAAGACGCGCTTCGCCGCGGTGGGCGCCGATGCCTTCGTGCTGACGCCCGAGAAGTTCGATGCCTACATCAAGGATGAAATCGAGTCGAACGCCCAGCTCGTGAAGGCCGCGGGCATCGAGCCGATGTAAGGCTTCAGGCGATGGCCGGGTGGGGCCAGAGCGCGTTGCGGCCGATGTCCTGCAGCGTGCGGCAGCCAGCCAGGGCCATCGCGATCTCGAACTCGGTGCGCAGCATGTGCAGCACGTGGATGACGCCGACAGCACCGGCCGCCGCCAATCCATGCACGTAGCCCCGGCCCACCATCACGGCGGTGGCGCCCAGCGCCAGTGCCTTGAAGACGTCGGTGCCGCGCCGGATGCCGCCATCCATCAGGACGGGCAGGCGGCCGGCCACTTCGGCCGCGACCCAGGGCAGGGCCTCCAGCGTGGCGGGCACCGTGTCCAGGCCGCGGCCGCCGTGATTGGACACGACGATGGCGGCCGCGCCGGCGTCGATCGCCAGCCGGGCATCGGCCGGCGCCAGGATGCCCTTGAGCACCAGGGGCAGCCGGGTGGCCGAGCGCAGCCAGGCGATGTCGTCCCAGGACGGGGCGCCGTCCAGCGCGCCGCTGCCGAAGATGGCGCTTTCGCCGGCCCGCGCCACGGCGCCCGCCATGGGGCGCATGCCCCGCAGGTTGACGGCTTCCACGTCCGGCGGCAGGCCGAAGCCCAGCCGCTGTTCGCGGTTGCGCACGCCGTTGATGGGCGCGTCCACGGTGACCACCAGTGCGCGGTACCCGGCGGCCTCGGCGCGCCGGACCAGCCGCAGGGTATCGTCGCGCTCGCGCTGGAAATAAAGCTGGAACCACAGCGGCGCCTCGGCCGCCCGCGCCATGTCCTCGAGGCCGATGCTCGACTGCGTACTGGCCACCATCACGGTTTTCATGGCCGATGCCGCCAGCACGCTGGCCAGTTCGCCCTGAGGATGGACCAGCTTCTGGTAGGCCACCGGGGCGAGCAGGACGGGGAAGGGCAGCGGCGTGCCCAGCAGATCGAGTCCGGTGCCGCCGCCGGCCAGGTCACGCAGCACCCGGGGCTGGATGCGCACGCGGACATAGGCTTCGCGGTTGGCGCGCAGCGTGTGTTCGTCGGCAGCGCCGCCCGACAGATAGGCCCAGGCGGCATCGCTCATGCGCTCGCGCGCATAGTCCTCGTAGTCGGCCACGGCGGCGATCTGCGGCGGAATCTGCGTCAGGGGAGGCAGCGGCATGTCGGTTCCCGGGCGCCGGGTCAGGTCTGCGACCATTGCCGCAGCAGGTTGTGGTAGATGCCGGTCAACTGGACCAGGGCATCGCTGCCCGGGACTTCGCGGGACAACTGCTGGATGGCCGTGTCCATGCGATACAGAGTTTCGCGCCGGATTTCGTCGCGCACCAGGCTCTGCACCCAGAAGAAGGCCGAGACGCGGGCGCCGCGGGTCACGGGGGTGACCCGGTGCAGGCTGGTGCCGGGATAGATCACCAGATGGCCGGCGGGCAGCTTGACGCGGTGGGCGCCGTAGGTGTCCTCGACCACGAGCTCGCCGCCGTCGTAGTCCTCGGGCGGCGTCAGGAACAGCGTGGCGGAGATGTCGGTGCGCACGCGGTGCGCGGTGCCGGGCAGGCTGCGGATGGCATTGTCGATGTGGTTGCCGTAGTTGCCGCCGCCTTCGTAGCGATTGAAGGCTGGCGGCAGCACCTTCAGCGGCAGCGTGGCGGAAATGAACAGCGGATTGGCGCCCAGCGCGTCCAGGATCAGGTTGCCCAGTTGCGCGCCCAGCGGGTCGTCGGCGGCCAGTTGCCGGTTGTGCTTGGCGTGGACCGCCATGTGGCCGGCCGTGGTTCGGCCATCGGTCCAGGAGGCGCCCGCCAGCGCCTGCCGGCAGCGCGCCACCTGCTCGGCCGTCAGCACGTCGGGAAGGGTCAGCATCATGGCGGAGTATCCTCGTGGGTATCCCGGCAAGTTTACCCTTGCCGCCCAACCAGGAGCCCCGCATGCCCGCCGAGTTGCCCGACCTGCAATCCCTCTGGATGCCCTTCACCGCCAATCGCCAGTTCAAGGCCGCGCCCAGGCTGCTGGTGTCGGCCAAGGGCATGTACTACACCGATGCCGATGGCCACCGGGTCCTGGACGGCACCGCCGGCCTGTGGTGCTGCAACGCCGGGCACGGGCGCGAGGAGATCATCGAAGCCGTGCACGCGCAGATGCGCGCGCTGGACTATGCGCCGCCTTTCCAGATGGGGCATCCGCTGGCGTTCGAGGCCGCCGGCCGGCTGGCCGCGCTGATGCCTCCGGGGCTGGACCGCATCTTCTTTACGAACTCGGGGTCCGAATCGGTCGATACCGCGCTCAAGATCGCGCTGGCCTACCACCGCGCGCGCGGCGAAGGCCAGCGCACCCGTTTCATCGGCCGCGAACGCGGCTATCACGGAGTGGGCTTCGGCGGCATGTCGGTGGGCGGCATCGGCGCCAACCGCAAGGCCTATGCGGGCAACCTGATGCCCGGCGTGGACCACCTGCCGGCCACGCTGAACATCGCCCAGGCCGCGTTCACGCGCGGGCAGCCGGCCTGGGGCGCCCACCTGGCCGACGACCTGGAGCGGCTGCTGGCCTTGCACGATCCTTCCACGGTGGCGGGGGTCATCGTCGAGCCCATGGCCGGTTCGGCGGGTGTGATCGTGCCGCCGGTCGGCTACCTGGAGCGCCTGCGCGAGCTGTGCACGCGCCATGGCATTCCGTTGATCTTCGACGAAGTAATCACCGCCTTCGGCCGGCTGGGCGCGGCCACCGCGGCGCAGCGCTTCGGGGTGACGCCGGACCTGCTGACGATGGCCAAGGGCGTCAACAATGCCGTCATCCCCATGGGCGCGGTGGCGGTGTCGCGGGAGATCCACGACACGATCATGGCGGCGGGGCCGGGCAACGCGATCGAGCTTTTCCACGGCTACACCTATTCGGGACACCCCGCCGCGGCGGCGGCCGCGGTGGCCACGCTCGACCTGTACGAGAAGGAAGGGCTGTTCGCGCGCGCGGCCAGCCTGGAGCCGGCGTTCGAGTCCGCGGTGCACGGCCTGCGGGGAGCGCCGCACGTGAAGGACATCCGCAACATCGGGATGGCGGCGGCGATCGAGCTGGAGCCGCGCGCGGGACAGCCGGGGGCGCGCGCCTACGAGGCGTTCCTGGCCTGCCTGAAGGCGGGAGTGCTGGTGCGATTCACCGGCGACATCCTGGCGTTCTCGCCGCCGCTCATCATCGATGAAGAGCAGATAGGCGTGCTGTTTTCCGTGGTGAACAAGGCGCTCGACTCCGTGCGGTAGCGCCCCACGACCCAGGATGCGGTGGATCCGGCTCCGCCGGTCGGGGAAACCCACCCCCAAGCGGCCTTCGGCCGCTCCCCCTCAAGGGGGCGGCACTGGCGGACCGGCAGGAGAGCCCACCCCACGCGGCCTATGGCCGCGCCCCTCAAGGGGCGGCACTAGCGGACCGGCAAAGCCGGATCCGCGGCGCCCTGGGTCTAGTACCGGTTTTTTGGTACGCCACACCGCTGCTACCGCTGGCAGCCAGCGATAGCAACCGTGCTACGACCCAAGATGGTCCCACTAGACCCAGGATGCAGTGGATCCGGCTCCGCCGGTC